>NZ_PUJV01000021.1:0-66851 GCF_011189495.1 Photorhabdus stackebrandtii | reverse complement strand
CATGTGTTAGGCCTGCCGCCAGCGTTCAATCTGAGCCATGATCAAACTCTTCTATTAAAAGCTTGATGCTCAAAGAATTTTACTGTTCATTCGTCATGAATCAACTGTTGTTCACTCTTCAAGACTTAGTGTATTTTTTTGTGATACGGTCTTGTGAGTGCCCACACAGATTGTCTGATTAATTGTTAAAGAGCAGGCTGAACTAAAAATTAATATTCTGGTCCAGCCGGGCTGCGTATACTACGCTTTTCGCCCGCAGAGTCAAGCGCTTATTCACGTTGCTCTGCCTGACCTCACAATGTTTATCAGCGTTGTGTCGGTCAGTGGTGGCGCATTATAGGGGGTTCTTCAGCGCTGGCAAGCGTTTATTTGAAAAAAACTTTTATTCGCACACTCTTTCAACAATATGATGATATAAAGAACAAAAAAGCCTACTTCCTGATACTTTTAATCGCTTTAGGCAAGTCTGCAAGGCTATTTATTATCAAATCAGCCGCTTGTTCTGCTTCACTTGTAATTGGTTTACCTGTACGAACTAATACCTTAGTACCCACTTTCGCCATCACCGCCGCTTGCATATCTTCCAATTTGTCACCGACCATATAAGAAGCTGCCATATCAATGCCAAGCTCCTTCTGTGCATCCAGTAGCATACCTGGTTGTGGTTTACGGCAATCACAACTCTTCTTATATTGTTCTTCAGTCGCATCTGGATGATGGGGACAATAATAAATGCCATCCAAATCTACACCGCGATCTGCCAGTGACCAATCCATCCATTCTGTCAGTTGCAAAAATTGTTCTTCATTGAAAATGCCACGGGCAATACCTGACTGGTTTGTGACTAATACCAGTGCATACCCCATTTTTTTCAATTCAATCATGGTTTCAATGGCACCATCGATAAATTGAAAATCATCTACTTCGTGTACATAACCATGATCGATATTTATTGTTCCGTCACGATCTAAAAATACGGCAGGAATACCTTGTGTCACCCGATTGCTCCAAGCAATGTAAGAAGTTCTCAGTATCGCATGATTTAGCCATGAATGAGAATGCAGCAATTAATTTATTCCCAGTTGACTTAGACGTCTAGACACCTTAACATCCGATTTAACTAGTGGTTTGTTTTCTCAAAAATGTTCAAACTATTAATTTTCGAATTTTTATAAGAATAAATAAGAATAAAAATGATAAAACTGTCTCATATCAATAAAATATTCCAGCAGGGTGTCCGTTCTATCAACGCACTTTCAGATATCAGTCTGCATGTTCCGCAAGGGCAAATTTACGGTGTCATCGGCTCATCCGGTGCAGGCAAAAGTACGTTAATTCGCTGTGTGAATATGCTTGAGCGTCCAACTTCTGGGCAAGTACTGGTTGATGGTCAGGATCTGACTATCCTATCTGATAGTGATTTGACCCATGCACGTCGTCGTATTGGCATGATTTTCCAACACTTTAATTTGCTGTCTTCGAGAACAGTTTTTGGCAACATAGCCTTACCTTTAGAATTAGATAATGTTCCAAAGGCAGAAATAAAAAAACGGGTAGACGAGTTATTAGAACTTGTTGGTCTTGCAGATAAATACGATGCTTATCCAGCAAATCTCTCTGGTGGACAGAAACAACGTGTTGCTATTGCCCGTGCTTTAGCTAATTCACCTAAAGTACTTTTATGTGATGAAGCAACCAGTGCTCTGGATCCAGCAACAACCCGGTCTATTCTGGAATTATTGAAAGATATTAATCGCCGTCTGGGTCTGACTATTCTGTTAATTACACATGAAATGGATGTTGTCAAACGTATATGTGACCAGGTTGCAGTTATCAGCGGTGGGCAACTGGTTGAACAGGATATTGTCAGTGAAGTGTTTTCTCATCCCAAAACACCTATCGCTCAGGCATTCATCCAGTCAACTTTGCATTTGGATATCCCTGAAGACTATGTGCAAAAAATGCAAAGCACCCCAGCCCCAGATCTTAGCCCATTATTGAAATTGGAGTTTACCGGTCAGTCTGTAGACGCACCTCTGATTTCAATGGCAGTACGTCGTTTTAATATTGATATGAATATATTAAGTTCCCAAATTGACTACGCCGGTGGAGTAAAATTTGGTGTGATGTTAGCGGAATTACACGGTGAAAATGGCGGCGTTGAATCAACAATTAAATTTTTACAAGACCATCATGTGAAAGTAGAGGTTCTCGGTTATGTCTGAAGGAATGATCTTATTGCTGGCTAAAGGCGTCTGGGAAACTCTGGTAATGACTTTTGTTTCTGGTTTCTTTGGCTTTATTATTGGGCTGCCGATAGGTGTCTTGTTATATGTCACCCGCCCTGGTCAGATTATGGAAAACAGTAAACTCTATCGTTTTCTTTCAGCGATAGTGAATGTTTTCCGTTCTATCCCATTTATTATTTTACTGGTATGGATGATTCCTTTTACCAGATTAATTGTTGGAACATCTATCGGTTTACAAGCCGCCATTGTTCCATTAACCATAGGTGCTGCACCATTTATTGCCCGTATGGTGGAAAATGCTTTACTGGAAATTCCATCAGGATTAATTGAAGCAGCTCGCGCAATGGGAGCGACTCCGTTCCAGATTGTGAAGAAAATTCTATTACCTGAAGCGTTACCAAGTTTGCTCAATGCAGCCACAATTACCCTGATTACGTTAGTAGGTTATTCCGCAATGGGCGGTGCTGTAGGTGCAGGCGGATTAGGACAGATTGGCTACCAATATGGTTATATCGGCTATAATGCAACAGTAATGAACACCGTATTAGTATTACTGGTTATTTTAGTTTACTTAATTCAATTAAGTGGTGACCGGTTAGTTAAAACCACAACACGCAAATAATAAAATTATTTTAATAGCAGCGCCGGTATCGGTGCTAATAAATCAGTATTCAATAGGGGTGAAAATATGTCTGTTAAATTAAGAACCATCGCAACTATCAGCGCTCTTTTAGGTTCATTAATTCTGGTTGGTTGCGGGCAGGAAAAACAAGATCCAAACCATATTAAAGTAGGTGTTATTGTTGGTGCAGAACAGGAAGTTGCTGAAATTGCAAAAAAAGTAGCTAAAGACAAATATGGTCTTGATGTAGAACTGGTCACTTTTAATGATTTTGTATTACCAAACGAGGCTCTGAGTAAAGGTGATATTGATCTGAATGCATACCAACACAAACCTTACATGGATCAACAAATCAAAGATCGTGGTTACAAACTGGTCACTGTTGGCAACTCTTTTATTTATCCAATTGCTGGTTATTCCAAGAAAATTAAATCCCTGGATGAATTACAGGATGGTTCTCAAATTGCGCTACCAAATGATCCAACGAACTTAGGTCGTTCTTTATTACTGTTACAGAAACAAAACTTAATCAAACTGAAAGATAACATAGGATTATTACCAACAACTCTGGACATTGCTGAGAATCCTAAAAATCTAAAATTGGTTGAGCTAGAAGCACCACAATTACCACGTTCATTGGACGATCAAAAAATTGCTCTGGCAATCATTAATACGACATATGCCAGCCAAATCGGCCTGACTCCGGCAAAAGACGGTTTATTTGTCGAAAATAAAGATTCTCCCTATGTAAACCTGCTGGTTAGCCGTGAAGATAATAAGGACGCTGAAAACGTTAAGAAATTCGTTAAAGCATATCAATCCGATGAAGTTGATGAAGCTGCCAATAAAATTTTTAACGGTGGTGCGGTGAAAGGCTGGTAATCTTTCATATTACACTCATCGATATTAGAATAATCAGGCGGATAGATTGTCCGCCTGATTTGTTATGGCATCATGTTTTCGATATTTTTTTGTTAACCTGATTCTATTCTCTTAACTCTGACAGTAAAAATTCGAGGATCTATTAATGCGTAAGCTGTTTATCTCTTTGCTAGCTCTATTCATAACAGGATGTTCAATGCAACAGACAGCATTTACTGACTCTTCTCAGTTATCGGATATGAGGCACAAACAAACATTAACCGAAGAAAAAAAGAATCTTTCCTCATCCGTAAAGTTGTATACCAAGAGTGAAGAGTTAATAAATACCGTATTTAAAGATTTAGGAATTGTTTCTGGTCAATCATGCCGTGGTTCTTTACAGGATCCACCAGCTAATATCGCCGTAGCACGTAACCAGATGATAACGAAGGCCGCTCATTTGAATGCTAACGCAGTTTTATTACATCAGTGCGAGATGTTATCAGGTCAAGGATGCTATCAGATAGCAATATGTGAAGGTTCAGCTCTGCTTATTACTCAATGATCGATTTTCATTTCACACAAATAGGGGTTATCCACTCCCCTTATAAAGAAAAATTTGCCGTTCCACGCCAACCAGGTCTTATTAAAGATGGAGGAGGGCAATTGGTACTTCTTCCACCCTATAATCAACCAGATGCAGTTCGTGGTTTGGAACAATTTAGTCATCTATGGGTTATTTTTATTTTCCACCAAACAATGGATGGCGGCTGGAAGCCAATGGTACGCCCTCCCCGTTTAGGCGGCAATGCAAAAATGGGCGTATTCGCAACCCGTTCAACTTTCAGACCGAACCCAATTGGTATGTCTCTGATTGAACTTAAAGGAATTAAATACAGAAAAGGCAGTGTTACTCTGGAATTGGGCAGCCTGGATTTAGTTGATGGCACACCGGTTATTGATATCAAGCCTTATCTGCCTTTCGCTGAATGTCAGCCGCACGCTGTGGCAGGTTTTGCTCAAGAAGCACCTTCTGCCGGTATGAAAGTGATATTTTTACCTGCCGCCGAACAACAGCTCATCTCAGTTCAAAACACTTACCCAGATTTACGCCGTTTTATCAGTCAAGTCTTGGCCCAAGACCCTCGTCCTGCTTACCGGAGAGGAGAACAGGAAAATCGAGAATATGCCGTTCATTTACTGAATTTTAATGTACGCTGGAGAATCTATGGCACACTGACTGAAGTGTTTTCCATTGAATCCCTTTAAAAATCAGTATATGCCCTTTTGACATCTTAAACTCGCTGGTAGACTAAAGGCTTATTTTCGTTTTTTTATTAGCTGGCAAATTACTGCCAGTCAGAAGCAATTTGCTGCTCTAATGGAACCCTAACAATGCGCACTAGCCAATATCTGCTCTCTACATTAAAAGAGACTCCTGCCGATGCAGAGGTTGTCAGTCATAAACTGATGCTTCGTGCGGGCATGATCCGTAAGCTCGCTTCAGGTCTGTATAATTGGATGCCTACAGGTGTCCGCGTACTAAACAAAGTTGAGAAAATTGTTCGTGAAGAGATGAACAATGCTGGAGCAATTGAAATATCTATGCCCGTCGTACAGCCAGCAGATTTATGGCAGGAAAGTGGTCGCTGGGAACAGTACGGCCCAGAATTACTGCGTTTTGCTGACCGGGGGGATCGCCCTTTTGTGCTGGGTCCAACTCATGAGGAAGTCGTTACTGATCTGATCCGCAATGAAGTCAACTCATACAAACAGTTACCACTGACTTTATTCCAGATCCAGACTAAATTCCGGGACGAAGTTCGCCCTCGCTTTGGTGTAATGCGCTCCCGGGAATTTTTAATGAAAGATGCTTACTCTTTCCATGCTACCCAAGAGTCACTGCAAGAAACTTACGACAACATGTACAAAGCCTACAGCAAAATCTTTACCCGTATTGGTTTGGATTTCCGCGCTGTTCTGGCAGACACCGGTTCTATCGGCGGTAGTGCTTCCCATGAATTTCAGGTTCTGGCTGCCAGTGGAGAAGATGATATCGTTTTCTCCACTGAATCTAATTACGCAGCTAATATTGAATTGGCCGAAGCCGTAGCTCCTGCTTATGATCGTGCAACACCAACAGAAGAGATGCATCTGGTAGACACCCCAAATGCAAAAACAATCGCTGAACTAGTTGAACAATTCAATCTGCCAGTTGAAAAAACGGTTAAGACTCTGATGGTTCATGCAGCAGAAGATACGGGCCATAAATTGATCGCCTTACTGGTCCGCGGCGACCATGAACTTAATAAAATCAAAGCAGAGAAATTACCTTTGGTTGCCAACCCTCTGACTTTTGCTACCGAAGAAGAGATTCGTACAATTGTAGGTGCTGGTCCAGGCTCACTGGGACCTGTCAATCTGACAATACCTGTTATTATTGACCGCAGTGTGGCGGTGATGAATAACTTTGGCGCAGGTGCCAATATTGATGACAAACACTATTTCGGTATCAACTGGGAACGTGATTTACCAATACCAGCAGTCGCTGATATCCGTAATGTTGTTGAAGGTGATGCCAGCCCGGATGGTAAAGGAACAGTGCTCATCAAACGTGGCATTGAAGTTGGTCATATCTTCCAACTTGGCACCAAGTATTCTGATGCAATGAAAGCAACCGTTCAAGGCGAAGACGGTCACAATCAGATCGTCACTATGGGTTGTTATGGTATTGGCGTTACCCGGATTGTCGCCGCAGCGATTGAACAAAATCACGATGACCGTGGTATCATCTGGCCTGATGCAATTGCACCATTCCAGGTCGCTATTCTGCCAATGAATATGCATAAGTCATATCGTGTTAAGGAAGTTGCAGAGAAACTGTATGCCGATCTGCGCGCCAACGGCATTGATGTCATTTTCGATGATCGTAGAGAACGCCCAGGCGTAATGTTCGCTGATATGGAGCTTATTGGCGTACCACACACTATCGTTATCGGTGACCGTAATCTCGATAATGGCGAAGTGGAATATAAATATCGTCGCAGTGATGAAAAACAGATACTAAAACTAAACGATGTTGCTGATTATCTGAAACAACAACTTGGTTGTTAATTAGGGTTATTACAATAACTCATTGAGCAGTATGGTGATAATGATCAGAACATAAAGACGCAGTAAGTGAACTCGTTTTACTCTTCTGGCCCATTATCACCATTCATATTGAAGCTAGAATTATTTCTTCATATTACAAGATTTCGATTTATCGAAATGAATTTTACCTGTCTGAATCAGGGCTGAATTAAATTGCCCATCCTCCATTGAAGGACTCACGCTATAATAGCCTTCAACTTCAACATAAACCGGTGTTCCACCTTCTACGCCAACCTGGTGATAGCCTTGCTCCAAATCCAAACTTTCCGGCACGTCATAATGCTTACCTGTACTACAATCAGTAAATGAAGCGGCATCAGCCATGTAACTGTATTCACCCGTCAGCTTTTTCGGTTTTACCCTTTTCAGCTCATAATTGAATGACGATTCAATTGTGTTGCCTTCCATATCCAGCATTACCAAATTTCCATCTTTCGGCAAATAGTAATATTTCTGGTCATCTGATTTTGCCAGACGGATTTTTTCTCCATCTTTCGCCCATTGCCCGGATTCAAAGAATGACTGATCACCATCACGAGAACCAAGATAAGTTTGCTCCAGAATATAAGTACCATCATCATCCAATAACAGTGTGGTATCAATACCAGAACAATCAGCACAAGGAAGAACACCATGAAAAGTCCGATCCATTGGCTGTGAACTCGTTTGCTGTGCCAAGTTACCTTTACATCCCACCAAAGCAGATACGCCCACAGCAACTAACGCTGTTAAAAGTTTTTTATTCATATTTATCTCCAAACAGTATAATGAGCTCTGTGACTCATCTCAAACAAGGAACATAGGATTATTACAGCTTAATAGCGTAAATACCGTCCTTTTCAAGGATGTTACCCAATAGTAACGAAATGATATGAGCCGATTTTAATACTTTTGTCAGGAACTTGCTGTGAAATAAGACTTTTATTTACTTACTGTTCAGAGGGAACAACCAAAGTTATTCATTAATCACGATTGATTTCCTGTGCTATAGTCATTAATAGTGCTTTTGAGTTACAATTTTTAACAACCACAGGCGGCAATAACCGCCACTAACCATAGTGGTGAGAAAATATGTCTATAAATACTGAATATCAACCAATTAACTGTGACGACTATGACAACCTTGAGTTGGCTTGCCAACATCAGCTCCATCTACACATAAAATTACGAGGTGGTGAAGTTATTGAAGGGAAAGCCTGTGATTTGATTTTGAGAAAGAAAGTTGAATACCTGATAATCGAAACAGCAGATAATCCCCAAGAACTGCGGTTGGATCATATCGCCAGTTTCAGTCACCCTGAAATCGGTACTGTTATTGTTGAACATTCCGAATCTTGATAAGAAACAGCCGCCTCTGGCGGCTTATAACTCTTTATTTTAGCAACGTTTTATTCCAGTTAATTGTCAATATTCTCTGCCCTTCTACCGCTTCGCTTTCTTTGGTAATAAAGATACCTAATGCAGCTATCAGTTGTTCGTTGTAATAAAGCAATGGAATCCGCTCTCTAAGCCACGGAGCAACCCCAAGCTCCTGCCACAATTTTTTACTGTGCCGGGGATGTTGACGACCCACAATACTCATCATTCCCTGAACGCCAAAGCGGATAGTCACCCGCTCATTATTAGCCGGGGCCCTTACTTGAATACCACGATCAGAAATATTCAGTTCTCCCAAGCGATCCGGTAATACCAACGTATTGCAAATATCCCACTCAAGAATAGTGTCTCTCAAAGATTGCAATTGAGGAACCAACCAAAGTTTTTGCTTATAACGCCGTACATTATACTGACCAAATTGTAGCTGGGGTACAGCATCAGTGCGAGCAAGAGCCACCTCATACCAAAGCCTGTGAAGTTGCTCCCGTGAGGGCATTTTCATGTCATGGTAACCAAACCAACGACGTAACAAAGCATTTCGTTTAGCTTCAGAGCACACTTCCAAAGGTGAAATACCTAAAGCGCCATCCTGAGTTATCAATTCTTTCAGAAATTCATTCAATAATTCATCCAGAAGCTGCTCCTGCTCACCACATAAACTTGCGCTACGAGCAACAGATTGCGGGAAATGGGGCCAGCGTTGATTCAGTAACGGCATAACATGTAAGCGCAGAAAATTCCTGTCATAACGATCATCCTGATTACTGTCGTCTTCAATCCAATTCAGACGATGTTCACTAGCATATATTTCCAACTCATTCCGACTATAACCAAGCAGTGGGCGAAATAATAAGGTATCAGCAAATATTGCGACTGGAGGCATAGAAGCAAGGCCAGCCGGGCCACTGCCACGCTTTAGTGCCAATAAAAAAGTTTCCGCCTGATCATCAAGATGCTGAGCAGTTACCAGAATTTCGTCTTTTTGTAATTCACGCCTGAACATCTGATATCTGGTATCACGAGCAGCAGCTTCAATGCCCTTTTCACGGGCATCTATCGTTACTCTTTCAAAACAAAATTCCACTTGCCAGTCATCACAAATCTGTTGGCAATGTTTAACCCATTGATCTGCTTTCGGATTTAAACCATGGTGAATATGCATTGCTCTCAGTTGAACTTCCTGATTGTGCTGACTACGCCAATTGACCAACAAATGCAGCAAAACTGAAGAATCCAGCCCACCACTGAATCCAACCAGGATTTTCTTATGTTCACCAAGCTGTTTAGCTAAAGTGAAGAATAATCGCTCATCAATTTTTGTCATTACAGACTCAAGAGTTCCTTAATTTGCAACAATCATGAATTCATTATCATCTGTGTTATTAATCAAAGAACCACTGCCTCTCAGATAATATTTTCCAACAATATGAAATAGCAAAAAAAGTTAGAAACAGTAAGGGATGGGAGTCGCTGAAATTTATCAATTCCAGTGACTCCCATCCCTTATGCAATCAGTTAGTTCAGATCTCAACAATAACCATATTGCATCAGGCGCTGATAACGACGGTTCACCAATTCTTCAGGTGCTAAATGATCAAGAGCTGCCAGATCAGCCAATAACTGAGCTTTTAGTGATGCTGATATTGCTTCGTAATTACGATGCGCACCACCTAATGGCTCTGGGATCACGGTATCGATTAATTCCAGCTCTTTCAAGCGAGGAGCAGTGATCCCCATTGCTTCTGCCGCCAGAGGCGCTTTTTCCGCACTTTTCCACAGAATGGAGGCACAGCCTTCCGGGGAGATAACAGAATAAGTACTGTATTGCAGCATATTCACTTTATCACCGACACCAATTGCTAACGCACCACCGGAACCACCTTCACCAATCACAGTACAAATAACAGGCACAGACAAACGGGACATTTCACGCAAATTGCGGGCAATAGCCTCAGACTGACCACGTTCTTCTGCACCAACGCCAGGATATGCGCCAGGAGTATCAATGAAAGTGATAATTGGCAGTTTAAAACGTTCCGCCATTTCCATCAGACGCAGAGCCTTACGATAGCCTTCCGGCGCCGGCATACCGAAATTACGGCGGATTTTTTCTTTCGTTTCACGGCCTTTTTGATGACCAATAATCATCACTGGACGCCCATCAATACGAGCCAAACCACCAACAATTGCTTTGTCATCAGCGTAAGCGCGATCACCCGCCAGCTCTTCAAAATCAGTAAAAATATGCTGAATATAGTCCAATGTATAAGGACGGCGTGGATGACGGGCAAGTTGAGCAATTTGCCAAGCACCTAAATCTGAAAAGATTTTGCGAGTCAATTCCAGACTTTTTTCCCGCAAACGTTGTACTTCTTCATCCAGATTTATATCTAATTTTTCATCTTGACGGCTAACTGCGGTTAGCGAATCAATTTTCGCTTCCAGCTCGGCAATCGGCTGTTCAAATTCAAGAAAATTCAGACTCATAACATTCCTATTTTAGTCAAATTCTAATTCTACCTGCTCATTACCCAGCAGAGTTCGCAAATCTGTCAGAAGGTTATCCGTTGGCGTTACCCTCCATGTCGCGCCAAATCTTAAACGGGCGCGGGCGTCTTCCCTCTGGTAATAAAGATGAACCGGTATCGTTCCAGAACGATGTGGTTCCAAGGCGCCACGAAGACGGCTCAACAATTGATCATCAATTTGCCTGTCTAACAGCGAGATAGCAAGCCCACGCGCATATTTTTCACGCGCTTCACTAATATCCATTAATTCACGGGCTGTCATTTTAAGACCACCGTTGAAGTCATCAAAGCTGACCTGCCCCGTAGCTATCAATATCCGGTCCTGTTCCAACAAATGCCGGTATTTCTCCAAGGCATCGGAAAATAACATGACTTCCAGACGTCCTGAACGGTCGTCCAATGTACAAATACCAATCCGGTTACCCCGTTTGGTTATAATCACTTTGGACGCCAGCACTAAGCCTATCACCGTCGTTACTTGACCACGCGGTGTCGGATTCACATCTTTTAACCGTAATCCATTAGTATAGCGCTCAATTTCTTTTAAATAACGTGTGATCGGGTGCCCAGTTAAATAGAGTCCCAGCGTTTCCCGTTCACCATCAAGAACAACCTGTTCTGGCCATTGAGAAATATTGGCATAAGAACGCTCAACTTCTTCCGGCGCTTCAGCTAATACACCAAACATATCAGTCTGACCAATGGCTTCTGCCTTAGCATGCTGATCCGCTGCTTTCAGGGCATCTTCCAGAGAGGACATCAGTGCCGCACGGTGCGGCCCCAGACGGTCAAACGCCCCTGACATAATCAGCTTTTCCATCACCCGACGATTTAATTTCTTGGTGTCAACGCGGGCACATAAATCAAATAGCTCTCTAAAATAACCACCTTTCTGACGAGCCTCAATGATCGCTTCAATCGGCCCCTCACCAACCCCTTTAATGGCACCAATCCCATATACGATCTCCCCGTCATCATTAACGTGGAAATGATACAGGCCGCTATTAATATCAGGTGGTAATATTTTCAGCCCCATACGCCAACATTCATCAATCAGCCCAACGACTTTTTCTGTATTATCCATATCAGCCGTCATTACCGCAGCCATGAACTCAGCTGGATAATGTGCTTTCAGCCATAAAGTCTGATAAGAAACCAATGCATACGCAGCAGAGTGAGATTTGTTAAACCCATAACCAGCAAATTTCTCTACCAAGTCAAAGATTTTTATTGATAGTTCGCCATCAATGCCGAGTTTTTTGGCTCCATCCTCAAATACAGAACGCTGCTTCGCCATCTCCTCCGGCTTTTTCTTGCCCATTGCCCGTCGGAGCATATCTGCACCACCGAGAGTATATCCCGCCAGCACCTGAGCAATCTGCATCACTTGTTCCTGATAAAGGATAATGCCGTAGGTTGGCTCCAAAACAGGTTGTAAAGATTCGTGCTGCCATTGTACATCTGGGTATGAAATCTCTTCCCGACCATGTTTGCGGTCAATGAAGTTGTCCACCATACCTGATTGCAAAGGACCCGGCCGAAACAGTGCCACAAGCGCAATCATGTCTTCGAAGCAGTCGGGACGCAGGCGTTTGATAAGATCCTTCATACCACGGGATTCAAGCTGGAATACCGCTGTTGTTTCAGCGCGTTGCAGCATATCGAAGCTCTTGGCGTCGTTCAGCGGAATCGCTGCGATATCAATTGGATCCAGATTTTTCTTCGCTCTGCGTGCGTTGATCATTTCCAACGCCCAATTGATGATGGTCAACGTCCTCAGACCAAGGAAATCGAATTTCACCAACCCAGCATATTCCACATCGTTTTTATCAAACTGAGTAACCGGGTTCAAACCTTCTGGATCACAGTAGAGAGGCGCGAAATCTGTGATCTTGGTTGGGGCGATAACGACCCCACCAGCGTGTTTCCCCGCGTTACGGGTAACACCTTCCAGTTTGCGCGCCATATCTATCAGCGCTTTAACTTCCTCATCCGCTTCATAAATTTCAGGAAGCTGTGGCTCTGCGACAAATGCCTTTTCCAGTGTCATACCAGGATCAAGCGGTATCAATTTGGAAATTCTATCAACAAACCCGTATGGATGCCCCAGCACACGGCCAACATCCCGGATGACGGCTTTCGCTGCCATCGTACCGAATGTGATGATCTGAGATACAGCATCACGACCATATATATCAGCCACATGATCAATCACCAGATCACGCTTTTCCATACAGAAATCAACGTCAAAATCGGGCATGGAAACACGTTCAGGATTAAGGAACCGTTCAAACAGCAGGTCGAACGCCAAAGGATCGAGATCAGTTATTTTCAGAGCATAAGCCACCAAAGAACCGGCACCAGAACCACGTCCTGGGCCGACAGGAACACCATTATCTTTCGACCACTGAATAAATTCCATCACGATCAGGAAGTAGCCAGGGAATCCCATCTGATTGATAACCCGAAGTTCAACATCAAGCCGCTCATCATATTCAGGACGCTTTTCTGCCCGTACTTTAGGATCCGGGTAGAGAAATGCCAAACGCTCTTCTAACCCTTGTTTAGATTTATCGACCAGATAATCTTCTGTGCTCATTTCTCCCGTCGGGAATTGCGGCAGGAAATACTCACCAAGGCGGATAGTGACATTACAACGCTTAGCAATTTCTACACTGTTTTCCAGTGCTTCGGGAATATCAGCAAATAGTTCACACATCTCCTGTTCACTACGCAGATATTGCTGAGGACTGTAATTTTTCGGGCGTTTTGGATCAACTAATGTATAGCCATCATGAATCGCCACGCGGATCTCATGAGCATCAAAATCTTCACTGTCGATGAAACACACATCATTAGTCGCAACAACAGGCAAGTTCTTTTCTGTCGCCAATGCAACCGCAGCATGCAAATAACTTTCTTCATCTGCACGACCAGTACGAATGAGCTCCAGATAATAACAATCAGGGAAATGCTCCTGATAAAACTCAAGGCATTGGTCCACCATAACCTGATTACCACGTAACAGGAATTTGCCAACATCTCCCATACGACCACCGGAGAGCAAGATCAACCCTTCTTTATGGTTTATCAGCCATTCCTGTTTAATTGTCGGGCCAACAGCACCATACCCCTTCTGATAAGCCTCTGATATCAGTAACGTCAGGTTATGATAGCCAGTATTATTGCGCGCAAGAATGGTCAGGTTAGCGTACTCATCACCGAGCAACTCGCTTTCCATATAGAAATCAGCACCAATAATCGGTTTTATTCCCGCCCCATGAGCACTGCCGTAAAATCTTACCAACCCACACAGGTTAGTAAAATCAGTGATCGCAAAAGCTGGCATACCTAATTGAGCAACCTTTTTCACTAAAGGGCTGGTTTTGGCTAAGCCATCAATCATTGAATAGTCGCTGTGGACACGTAAGTGTACAAAACGGGGTTCGGCCATGTGTTTGTCCAGATGATATTGATTTGAAGAATAGCTGTATTCAGTCAACAAGTTAACTTAAAGGCCAATTGCTCTTTTAACCGGCGCAAAACTTTTACGGTGATGTTTTGTCGCTCCCAACAGAGCCAGCTTTTCTAAATGAAATGCCGTTGGGTAGCCTTTATGTTTAGCAAATCCATATTCAGGAAATAATTGGTCAAGTTCAGCCATTTCCCGATCTCTAGTCACTTTCGCCACAATAGAAGCCGCACTGATTTCAGCAACCAGCCCATCACCTTTTATCACCGCTTGTGCAGGCATTGACAATTTAGGGCAACGATTGCCATCAATCAGCACATATTCAGGCGAAATAGACAAGCCAGCCACAGCCCTTTGCATCGCAAGCATAGTTGCGTGCAAGATATTCAGTTGATCAATTTCTTCTGGCTCTGCACGCCCCAGGCTCCAACACAACGCTTTTTCTGTAATCTCCAGATACAATGCTTCACGGCGTTTCTCACTGAGTTTTTTAGAATCAGCCAGCCCGGCGATCGGCCTGGATGGATCTAAAATAACAGCCGCGGTCACAACTGCACCTACTAATGGGCCTCGGCCAACTTCGTCAACTCCGGCAATCAGATTTGCCTGAGGATATTTAAATTCCATCATTTTCCTGCTAATTCCAGTACAGCTTGTGCAGCTTGTTCATCAGCATTACAGCGGATGCTTTCGTGCAGATGTAAAAATGTCTGTTTCAATGCTTCAACTTTTTCACTACCTTGCAGTAATGACAACAATTCATCTGCAAGTTTCAGCGGCTGACACTTTTCCTGCAATAATTCTTTAACCAGCTCTTTACCGGATAGCAAGTTCGGCAATGAAACATAAGGTGTTTTTACAAGACGTTTTGCCAGCCAGAAAGTAAAGGGTTTCATCCGGTAACCCACGACCATCGGGCATTTTGCCAGCATACACTCCAGAGCAGCCGTGCCAGATGCCAAAAGTGCAGCATCACTTGCGATCATAATTTCACGCGCTCTACCATCCACAAGGTGGACATTCAGATCTGGCGTAGTTTCCTGTTTGATTCGCTCGAATTGTTCACGCCGTTTAGCATTCACTAACGGCACAAACACATGCAAATTTAGAATCTTTTGCCGCAATAACTGAGCTGTTTTAAGAAAATCAGCACCCAGCATCTCAACTTCAGAATGGCGGCTCCCTGGCAACAAAGCCAGGCAAACGGCCTCTTGCGGGATACCTAATAGCTCACGTGCTGCCGCTTTATCCGGCTGTAACGGCATAGCATCCGCCATTGTATGCCCAATAAACCGGCAAGGGACATTAAACTTATCGTAAAACGCTTTTTCAAAAGGCAAGAAGGCCAGAACCATATCTGTGGCTTTACCAATTTTGAAAACACGTTTTTGACGCCAGGCCCATACCGACGGACTGACATAATGAAGAGTACGGATGCCCTGCTGTTTTAACCGGCCTTCCAATGTAATATTGAAATCCGGCGCATCAATGCCCACAAATACATCAGGTTTCAGTTCTGTGAAACGGGTTGTCAAATCCTTACGGATTTTCAGCAAACGAGGAAGACGTTCAAGAACTTCGACAATCCCCATTACAGCCAGCTCTTCCATCTCATACCAGGCTTCACAACCTTCTGCCTGCATAAGAGGGCCTGCAACACCAACAAAACGGGCATTGGGTATTTTGGCTTTTAATGCACGAATCAAACCTGCCCCAAGGATATCACCGGAGGTTTCTCCGGCGACTAATCCAATCGTCAGCGGGTGCAGACTATCAATAGAAGAAATGGTAGCCAAAGGAGTATCCTTCATCTACTTAACGGATAATGCCACGAGTAGAATTTGCCAGAAAATCGCTGAAGATTTTGACATGCTGATTATCTTCAGCCAACTTAGCAATTTCCTGCTGTGCTTCTTCTAAAGTTTTTCCATTACGATACAATAGCTTGTATGCACTTCTGATTAAATGTAATGAATCTTTATCAAAGCCACGGCGTTTCAAGCCTTCAATATTAATGCCAAAAGGTGTTGCATGATTACCCTGAGCAATAACATATGGAGGAATATCCTGTACCACACCAGAACAACCACCCACCATAGCATGAGAGCCAATCTGACAAAACTGATGAATCGCGCTCATACCACCGATGATGACATAATCCCCCAGAATAACATGCCCCCCCAAAGTACCATTATTAGCAATGACACAACGATCACCGATAATACAGTCATGAGCGATATGAGCATTAATCATCAACAAATTATCATTGCCGACTTTCGTTAAACCACCACCTTGCTCAGTTCCACGATGAATGGTCACACTTTCGCGGATACGGTTACGATCACCAATTTCAACTCTGGTTGGTTCACCGTGATATTTCAGGTCCTGATTCATTTCCCCAACAGAGGCAAACTGAAAAATCTGATTATCACGGCCGATTTTAGTTATTCCATTGACAACAACATGAGATTTCAGCTCTGTACCTTCGCCAATTTCAACCTGAGAACCAATGCAACAAAATGGGCCAATACGAACATTGGCACCAATAACCGCGCCATCTTCTATAATAGCGCTAGGATGTATATAAGCGGTTTCATCAATCATAGACTAGACCTCACGACGGCGAGCGCACATCATTTCTGCTTCGCAAACTACTTCTCCATCGACTTTTGCTACGCCTCTGCAACGAGCAACCCCTCGACGCTCTTTTATAAATTCAACTTCTAAAATCATTTGGTCCCCAGGCACTACCGGGCGTTTAAAACGGGCACCATCGATAGCGGCAAAATAATAGAGTTCATTTGGCTCCAGTTTACCCACACTCTTAAATGCTAGAATTCCAGTGGCCTGTGCCATAGCTTCAAGGATCAAAACACCAGGGAAGATAGGTTTGCCTGGAAAATGCCCCTGAAAGAAGGGTTCGTTAAAAGATACATTTTTAACTGCACGTAGGAATTTACCTTCTTCAAAATCAAGAACGCGATCCACCAATAAAAACGGATAACGATGCGGAAGCAGATCTAAAATTTCTTCAATGTGCAGAGTATGATTATCACTCATCTAAATACTCTTCCTGTCTAAAAAGGACTAATTATATTAACGACACGGCCCGCTTAAACCCCAAATCCAGAGTTCCCAGGCAGGCCGCAAAAATAAAACACAACCAAAAATATAGTGCAATTACTCGTTTTTGCCTTCCAGCTTACTCTCCAGTGACTTAAGACGTTTATTCATTTCATTGATATTCATGACTAAAGCTGCTGTCTTACGCCAAACTTTATTTGGTTGTAACGGAATGCCAGAGGAGTATACACCAGGTTCGGTGATTGGGCGCATCACCATACTCATCCCCGTGACGGTTACCTTATCACAGATTTCCATATGTCCATTAATGACACTGGCACCACCAATCATACAATAACGACCAATTTTCAGACTACCGGCCATGATCACACCGCCAGCAACTGCGGTGTGATCACCAATGATAACATTATGGGCAATCTGACACTGGTTATCGATAATGACGCCATTACCGATAATGGTATTATCCAGAGCTCCCCGATCGATAGTTGTGCAGGCACCAATCTCAACCCGGTCACCAATAATGACTGAACCTAATTGAGGGATTTTAACCCAATTACCGCGATCATTCGCATAGCCAAAGCCATCAGATCCGATAACAGCCCCTGACTGAATCAAACACTGCTCACCAATTTCAACATTATGGTAAACAGAGACATTCGCCCAAAAGCGACTTCCCGCACCAATATGTGTATTTTTGCCAATAAAGCAACCCGCACCGATAACAACGTTGTCGCCAAGAACAACGCCGGATTCGACAACAGCATTAGCGCCAACAGCAACATTTTTACCCAGTGTTGCCTGAGGTGAAATCACTGCGGAAGGGTGAATATCCTGTGCGGGAACCGGTGTTGTATCCATAATCTGAGCCATATAGGCATAGGCCAGATAAGGATTGGCAACAACCAATGCCGGAACATTACAATAAGGAAGATCTGACTCGCGGAGAACGACAGCGGCAGCCTGACATTCACCTAAACGTTCACGGTAACGGCTGTCAGACAAAAAAGTGATCTGTTCGTTATTGGCCGAATGCATTGGGGCAATACTGGTGATGACCACATCGCCATCACCATGTAATTGTGCATTCAACTGCTGAGCTAAATCAGCCAATCGAATTGAAGACATCTATTATTTAACCTGTTTCAATACACTTGCCGTAATGTCTTTGCCAGATACTGAATAAGCAACAGCATTCGCATCAACTACAACGTCATAGCCTTCTTTACCTGCAACTACTTTGATTGCGTCCTGAATACGGCTCAGAATTTTGTTGCGCTCTTCCATTTGGCGACGACGATTATCTTGCTCAAAAGCCTGGGCTTTTTTGCCGAATTCTTCACGCTTAGCCATAACATCTTTTTCCAGATTAGCGCGCTCGCTGGATTTCATGGTAGAACCATCGCGCTGTAATTTCTGAATTTTGGTCTGCAAATCAGCTTCCATTCTTTGCAGTTCAGATGCGCGGCTTTTGAACTCATTTTCCAACTGTTTCGCAACAGCTTCACGGGCAGGCAACTGCTGGAAAATCTCACCGACATTTACAACGGCAATTTTGTCTGCTGCCTGAGCACCAGCAGAGAAAGCTAATGCAATACCAAGGCTTGCTGCACACAACAATTTCTTCACTATAAACTCCTTAAACCACGCTATCTGTAACATGTTGGAAAACTTCGTTAATACCCTGAAACCAATGATTTCAAAGCTTGCTTTATCAATAACCTGTTTTATCAATAATAAGATAAAAACGCATTATCACCAGGTTTTGCCAATATTAAATTGGAATTGTTCTGATCTATCACCTTCGTAGTCTTTGATCGGCTTAGCATAAGAGAACACCAGCGGCCCCAAAGGAGATATCCATTGCAATGCAATACCCGCCGAAACACGGATATTACCTGGTTTACTGTAATCAGGTATACCTTTGGCTTTCATTACCGCAGAATCACTCCAGTCAGTATCCCAAACCGTACCTGAATCAATAAAGAATGAAGTTCGGACAGAATTCGAGTATTTACCATCAAGGAATGGCGTTGGCGTGATTAACTCAAGGCTGGCGACTGCCATTGCGTTACCACCCACAGCATCACGGGATGGGCTATTTTCCTTAGGACTCCCGTCCTTATTCAGGTAAATAGCTTTAGGACCGATATTGTTGGAACGGAAACCACGGACAGTACTGGCACCACCTGCATAGAAGTTTTCATAGAATGGTAACTCTTTACCACCTACCCCATCACCATAGCCTAAACGGCCGCGGCCCAAAATCACCCAAGTACGCGCATCATTAATTGGATAGTACGCAGACGTATCAAAAGTCACTTTATAGAATTCGTTATCCGAACCAGGGATGGTCACTTTACCGTTCAGAGTCGATTTCACACCCGATGTTGGGAAGAAACCACGGTCAAGGTTGTTGTATGTCCAACCTACATTCAGAGAGAAATCATCTGCTTTAAAGTCAGCTTTACTTTCAAGACTTGGATTCTCACCCATAGACTTCAGATAGCGCCACATTGCTGCCTGAGGGAGCATTTCGGACAGAGAGTTATGAATATAACCCAACCCAAAACGCAGGGAGTTATTTTCATTAATCGGAAAGCCAAGGAAACCATCTAAGCCATAGCTTTGGTTGGTATAACCGGACAAATCAGCATCATCAGCTCTGAAATCGTTGTAGAATACCCGACCTCCGAGACTCACCCCATTAACCGTAAAATAAGGATCGGTGAAAGAGATTTCTGCATAGGTTGAGTAATCATTCTTACTGGCATTAACCCCAACAGAGTTACCTGTTCCCAACCAGTTATCCTGCTGAGCGCCAATCTGGAAACTGACGCCACTTTCAGTACCGAAACCAACCCCAAAGTTCAGAGAGCCGGTATTACGCTCTTTAACTTTATAAACGATATCTACCTGATCAGGGCTACCGGGTATACGCTGAGTTTCAACATCTACAGTTTCAAAATAACCCAAGCGGTTAAGGCGTTCTTTACCCAATTCAACCAAATCACTCCCCAACCATGCTCCTTCCATCTGGCGCATTTCACGACGCAAAACGGAGTCTTTACTAGTATCATTACCAGAGAAACGGATTTTACGAACATAGAAACGGTTACCTGCATCAATGTTGACATGCAGTTTTACTGTTTTGTCCTGATCATTGATTTCAGGTTGAGTCATCACCCGTGGATAAGCATAACCATAACGGCCAAGCAAGTTTTTGATTTCACTTTCCATTTTAGTCACCTGAGTCCCGTTATACAGAGAACCAGGCTTAATATTAGCCAGTTTAGTGATTTCTGACTGATAGCCCGCCATATTACCGTTCAGGTCAATACCAGATATTTTGTATTGATCCCCCTCAGTAATATTCAACGTGACATAAATACCTTTTTTATCTGGCGTCAAACTGACCTGAGTCGAATCAATGTTAAAACGGGCATAACCGCGATCAAGGTAAAAACTGCGCAGCGCTTCAAGGTCACCCGCCAGTTTTTGTTTCTGATATTTCTGATCAGCAGTCAGATTCCACCACGGCACATCATCTCTGAGTTGGAAACGATTCAATAACTCATCAGAAGAAAATGATTTGTTACCTACGATGTTAATCTGCTGAATTTTTGCCGAAACACCTTCAGCGAAAACCAGTTTTAAATCAACACGATTACGTGGAAGTGGCGTAACAACCGCTTTTACACTGGCGTTGTATTTACCGACACTGTAATAGAAATCCTCCAGCCCTTTTTCGATATTGGACAACATAGTACGGTCAAGAGCTTCACCGACCCGAACATGAGATGCCTCAAGGTTCTGTTTCAGCATGTCATCTTTCACCGATTTATTTCCAGAGAAAGTAATGCTGGCAATAGTCGGCCGTTCTTTTACCTGAACAATAAGTGTATTGCCATCACGCAGGACACGAACGTCTTCAAAGTTACCAGTAGCAAATAGTGCATGAATGGTACGACCGATATCTTCATCGCTGACCGTATCACCTACGCGAACTGGCATGTTCAGTAATGCTGCCCCTACGGCAACGCGTTGAAGACCTTCAAAGTGAATGTCCCGAACTACGAACCCGTCTGCACCGTACGCAGTGGCGCTGCCAAACAGCAGCGACGCTATGAGTAACTTTTTCATCGCCATCGTTGTAATGCGTCTTCCTAACCAGTCTTCCGCTTTAGAAGCGGGAGAAATCATTGAAAAGTGCAAGCCCCATCAATAACACCAGTACTATGGCACCGATGCGATAGCTGAAGTCTTGTACACGCTCGGAAACCGGCCCACCTTTTATCTTTTCGATAATCAAGAAGAGCAAGTGTCCACCATCTAACACAGGTAATGGAACCAGGTTAATGATCCCAAGATTGACACTTATTAGCGCCAAAAACATCAAATAATACACCAAGCCTGAATCAGCCGACACCCCTGCCCCTTTAGCGATAGAGATAGGTCCACTCAAGTTGTTAACTTTCACATCACCAACGATCAGCTTACCCATCATACTGACAGTTAACCGCATCAATTGCCAAGTCTTGTCTCCTGCCTGATAAATGGCAGAGAAAGGCCCGTATTGCTGAACTATTTTATATTCGTCTGCTAATGGTATAACCCGCAGTTCCACACCGGCAAAGCCAACTTCCTTACCCCTGGCTTGCTGTCTGACTTCCGGCGTCATAGAAAGAGCAATAATATGACCAGCCCTATCCACTGAAAGTTCCAACGGAACATTCGGATTATTGCTGACAAAGGATGTAAAAGTATGCCAGGCATCTATCTCCTGACCATTGACTTTAACTATCCTATCTCCCTTTTGTAAACCGGCCTTTTCCGCTGCGGTACCAGGAGTCACATTCTCCAGCTGAGAATCCAAACGAGGGCTGACAGGCATAATCCCTAATGACAACACGGGATCCTGTTTATCGGGGTTAAAGCGCCATTGCCGCAAATCCAGAATTTTCTCTACCGGATGCGATGAGCCTGGAGGTATGACCTGAACAGTCAGGTTCTCATCACCTATCTTACCTATCAGAGCAAAACGAACTGAATTCCAGTCAGGCGTTTCGATACCATCTACGGATTTTAGTTCCATTCCTGATAAAATATTTGCTTGTGCCGCAATAGAATCGGGTTTGATATCTGCAACGACAGGGCGTATTGCCGGCACACCAATAATAAACACCAACCAATAAACTACAACCGCCAGTAAAAAATTAGCAATTGGCCCTGCACTGACAACCGCAGCACGCTGACCAATAGTTTTATTATTGAATGCCATATGACGGTGTTCAGGAGAAACAGGTGAAACACGCTCATCAAGCATTTTCACATATCCCCCTAGTGGAATAAGGGCTATGACATATTCAGTCCCCTGGCGATCCGTACGCCGCCATAACGCTTTACCAAAACCAATGGAGAAACGTTCAACATGAATACCACACTTTCTAGCCACCCAAAAATGACCGAACTCATGCACAGTGATCAATATACCCAGCGCAATAATAAAAGCCGCCAGATTCCAGAGAATTCCCATCATATTCCTTTAAACGCCGTCAAACAGTAGAAATCAAAATACCAGCAATATCAAGCCGGCAAAGACAGGGATCGCCGCAGTCAAGCTATCGATACGATCCATGACACCACCATGTCCCGGAATTAGCTGACTACTGTCTTTAATACCAGATTCACGTTTGAACATACTCTCAGTCAAATCACCAAATACAGAAGCGATAACGACAATGGCAGAACACAACATGAGTTTTTCAGGCATTACTGGTACTGGCGCATATTTACCAAATAACCATGAAATAATAGCCGCAGTTATTAAACCGCCAACTAATCCTTCCAGCGTTTTTCCTGGAGAAACTTTTGGCGCCATTCTGTGTTTACCTAAAATACGTCCAAATAGATAAGCACCTGAGTCAGCTCCCCATACCAGCAACATGACATACAGCAACCACCACGCACCATGATATGCATTGTCATCATATCCCTGAGTCCGCAAGACCATCATTCCACAATAAAACGGCACTAATGTCAGGGCGCCAAACAAGAGGCGTAATAACATGGATTTCTTCCAGATTAAAGCGGAAGAAGGATAGGTAATAACCAAAAGAGTCGCGACAATCCACCAAATCATTCCCATCCATAGGATAAAGGTGATTTGCTGTTGCTCAATCAAATCAGTGAAATCTGGCAGAGTATATTGTAAGGTCAATAAACCGATAGCGAATAGAACAGCCAGAATAACCCGTTTCTTTTGGCTAAATAAGCTGGCGAATTGCCCCCATTCCCATGCAGCAAGGACTGAGACAGCAATAATAACCAGCCCAAAAGCAGCTGGCGGCAGCAAAAATAGAGCGGCAATCACAAGAGGGATTAATATCACAGCCGTTATAAGGCGGTACTTCAGCAAGAGCTCCTCCTATGATCCCACATCGGCATCGTCTGGTATTGTTCCGCCAAATCGGCGTTCTCTTTTGGCAAAGGCATTAATTGCACCTTCAAAAACGGTTTCATTAAAATCAGGCCAGAGTATATCGGTAAAATAGAATTCTGCATAAGCTATCTGCCATAACAGAAAATTACTTATACGATGTTCACCGCCAGTTCTGATGACCAAATCAACCTGAGGCTGCTGGCTCAGATTAATGTAATTATTCATCAATTCCTCAGTAATATCCTGTGGTTCAAGGGAATTATCCTTAATCTGCTGAGCAATTTTCTGAACACTTTGAACTATATCCCAACGACCACCATAATTTGCAGCAATATTAAGTTGCAGACCAGTATTATTAACCGTCAACTTAACTGAGCGACGGATACGCTCCTGTAAACGCTCACTGAACCGGCTGATATCACCAATAACAGATAATCTAATATTATGTTTATGTAAGCTTTTGATTTCGCTGTCTAGTGCAAAAATAAACAACTCCATTAAAGAGCTGACTTCCTGCTCCGGCCGGTTCCAGTTTTCACTGCTGAAAGCGTATAGAGTCAACGACTCAATGTTACGTTTAGCAGAGAAGCTCACCGCACTCCGTACCGCCTTAATCCCTGCACGATGACCAAAGACTCTTAATTTCCCACGTTTCTTTGCCCAACGACCGTTACCATCCATAATAATGGCAACGTGTTTAGGTAATAATGACGATAAATCGTTCTGATGATGATCGCTGGATAATATCACTCAATTAATCCTTTACTGGTTAGGGTAATTCTCTTGCAAATTCAAGCATCCAAACATAAAAAAGCCGTGTCTTGTATCACGACTTGGGTAAGAGCCTAATTATCTGAAAGAAAACCCTCCAAAATCTGAACTGTTAATTATACCAACCAACAGTTATACGAAAACTATACCATCAGGTAAAAATGCGAACAAATACCCATTTAACAATCAGCAATACTATCTGATAAATGAACTGATAGTCTTTATAGCTAAATCTCTTGCGAGCTGATCAATCTGTAAGACTTCTTCAATGCTCTGAGGTTCCGGTAAATCCAGTTTTTCTACAACCTGCCGGTTTATAATAGCAATATCTGTGAAAGAGATTCCATTTTGTAAAAAAACTTTAACGATTTCTTCATTCGCTGCATTCAACGCTGTAGTTGCAGCCTGACCTTCGTGGCATGCTTCAATAGCCAGCTTCAAACAGGGATACCGTTCATAATCTGGTTTCGAAAAAGTCAGTGTGCCTAAAGAACAAAAATCAAGAGGTTCAACACCGGAAACAATACGATTTGGGTATGCCATTGCATAGGCAATCGGCGTACACATGTCCGGGGTTCCTAGTTGAGCGATAACGCTACCATCCTGATAACGGACCATCGAATGAATGACAGACTGAGGATGAATCACCACTTCCATTTCCGCAGCAGATGCATTGAACAAACAACACGCCTCAATGTATTCCAGGCCTTTATTCATCATTGTCGCAGAATCTACAGAAATCTTGCGCCCCATCGACCAATTCGGGTGGGCACAAGCCTGGTCCGGTGTCATAAAAGCCAACTGTTCCAACGGGGTATGACGAAAAGGCCCACCCGATCCCGTCAAAATAATATTAGCAACCCCGTGTTGTTTCAGATCCCCGCCCCCAAGGTTCTGTTGTATTACCTCAGGTAAACTCTGGAAAATAGCATTATGCTCGCTGTCAATCGGTAACAATTGAGCATTATGCTTCACCACAGCATCCATAAAAAACCGGCCGCTGGTGATCAGGGATTCTTTATTCGCAAGCAAAATCTGTTTACCCGCCCGGATGGCGGCCAGTGTTGGCAATAAACCCGCAACACCGACAATCGCAGACATTACCTGATCAACATCATTCAAAGCAGCCAGATCACATGCAACCTGTTCGCCGAAAAGTACTTCGGTCTTACAACCTTGTTCAATAAGCAACTGTCTAAGCTCTTTTGCGGAAACTTCATCCGCCATCGCAGCATATTGAGGCTGAAATTCCAGACATTGTTCAGCCATAACCTGAATATTCTTCCCAGCGACAAGCGCCGTTATTTCAAATTTATCAGGATGATTGCGAACTACAGTAAGTGTACTTTTGCCTATGGAACCTGTGGAACCAAGGATGGTCAACCTTTTCATACTGATGCTCTGAATTGCTCTGTTTGATGTGTATTAATACTTGTCTGATTTGCCTGACTATGAATGCCTATAGCCTCAGAGAAATGCCGGATAAAAAATAGCGCCGCACGATAGCGACGCTTGATATATCTCACGAAAGAGATTAGAACTCCATCAGTTCTTCTTCTTTCTTCGCTAAAGCTTCATCAACTTTTTTGATGAAATTATCGGTCAACTTCTGAATATCATCCTGTGCACGACGCTCATCATCTTCACTGATCTCTTTATCTTTCAGTAAGGCTTTGATTTTATCGTTAGCATCACGACGAATATTACGCACAGAAACACGTCCTTGTTCAGCTTCGCTACGAACCACTTTAATCAGATCTTTACGACGTTCTTCTGTCAATGGGGGCAAAGGAACACGGATTGTTGTACCCGCAGAAGAGGGGTTCAGACCTAAATCAGAAGCCATGATTGCCTTTTCAATCGCCGGAGTCATAGTACGATCAAATACCGTGATAGCCAGAGTACGTGCATCCTCAGCGATGACGTTAGCAATCTGACGCAGAGGTGTAGGCGCACCATAATACTCAACAGTGATACCGTCCAACAGACTTGGAGAAGCACGGCCAGTGCGAACCTTACTGATTTGGTTTTTAAGTGCTTCGACGCTTTTTTCCATACGGTCTTGTGCGTCTTTTTTAATTTCATTAATCACGTTACAAACCCTTGGGAACTGGTTGTTTTTCAAGCCATAAGTCATTATGACCATGTTTGTTAAATTTGACGTATCAGGCGACTAATCATACCGCCAAACATCTCTGGTGTCTCTGAACATTATTCGTGGGAAATCAGGGTACCTTCATTTTCACCCATCACCACACGACGCAACGCACCCGGTTTATTCATATTGAATACACGGATGGGTAAGCTATGATCACGAGCCAGAGTGAATGCCGCCAAATCCATGACTTTTAATTCACGCTCTAATACCTGCTGATAAGACAGCTTATCAAACAATACCGCTTCTGCATCTTTAGCCGGATCAGCAGAGTAAACACCATCTACTTTAGTTGCTTTTAGCACAACATCTGCTTCAATCTCAATACCACGCAAACATGCTGCCGAATCTGTCGTAAAGAACGGATTGCCAGTACCCGCAGAGAAGATAACAACCCGACCATGACGTAACAAACTAATCGCTTCTGCCCAACTATAGTTATCGCAAACGCCATTTAAAGGAATGGCAGACATTAGACGGGCGTTCACATAGGCGCGGTGTAATGCATCCCGCATTGCCAGACCATTCATCACTGTTGCCAACATGCCCATGTGGTCGCCTACTACCCGGTTCATTCCTGCTTCAGCCAAACCAGCGCCACGAAACAGGTTACCCCCGCCAATGACGACACCGACCTGTACGCCTAACTCAACCAGTTCTTTGACCTCTTGAGCCATTCGGTCTAAGACGCTGGCATCTATACCAAAACCTTCTGCACCTTGCAGGGCTTCGC
Source organism: Photorhabdus stackebrandtii (assembly GCF_011189495.1). NCBI lineage: Bacteria > Pseudomonadati > Pseudomonadota > Gammaproteobacteria > Enterobacterales > Morganellaceae > Photorhabdus > Photorhabdus stackebrandtii. Next base: position 39,407 of record NZ_PUJV01000021.1, on the reverse strand, counting down.
CGCTGAGCTTAAGCAGGATACGCTGATATACGGGTTTTGCATTGGTTGCCATGATGTTCTGTCCTAAAGCAGAAAAGTATATTGGGGATTTACATACATCCGGGCCACTCTGACCAGATGCAAAAACTCAACGCCTACTGGAATAGACGGTTTAGATTAGATAAAACAGAACCGCCATTTGGCGGCTCTGTTTATAGAAATTAAGACTGTTTACTCATTGCAGCAACTTCTGCTGCGAAGTCAGCCTCAACTTTCTCAATACCTTCACCCACTTCATAGCGGATAAAGTTAGTCACTTTAGCATTGTTCTCTTTCAGCAGATCGCCAACCGTTTTGCTTGGATCCATCACGAAATGCTGACCAGTCAGAGAGATCTCGCCGGTAAATTTGTTCATACGGCCAGAAACCATTTTCTCTGCAATTTCGCGTGGTTTACCAGACTGCATTGCGATATCCAGCTGGATTTGGTGCTCACGCTCAACAACTTCAGCAGGTACATCACTAGGGTTAACATATTCTGGCTTGCTTGCAGCGATGTGCATAGCCACATGCTTAATCAGCTCTTCATTAGCGCCTTCAGCCGCAACCAGAACACCGATACGCGCACCATGCAGGTAAGTACCCAGTTGTTCACTTTCTAATACAGAAACGCGACGAATGTTGATGTTTTCACCGATCTTAGCAACCAGTGTAGTACGCTGTTCTTCAAACTTGGCTTTCAGAATTTCAATGTCAGAAACTTTATCAGCCAAGACTGCTGCCATCACTTCTTTACCGAAAGCGATGAAGCCTGCATCTTTAGCAACAAAGTCAGTTTCACAGTTCAGCTCAACCAAAGCACCGAATTTGCCATCAGCAGCCACTTCCGCCAAGATGATACCTTCTGCTGCAACACGGCCAGCTTTCTTAGCCGCTTTCGCCTGACCTGATTTACGCATGTTGTCAATGGCTAACTCGATGTCGCCATTAGCTTCAACCAGCGCTTTTTTACATTCCATCATACCTGCGCCAGTACGCTCACGCAGTTCTTTTACCAAAGCAGCGGTAATTCCAGACATTTGTTTTATTCCTCGATGTATCCCGCAGGAAGATAATATCCCGCATGGATAGTTCTTATATCAGATACGTAAAAGGGGGCCATAACAGGCCCCCCTAACCAATATATTTCAATACCTGGTTAATAAGGGCTCAACAATGAGCTTGCCTTATTATTCAGCTTCTACAAAGCTTTCTTCTGCCTGAACAGCCAGATCTTGAGAACGACCTTCACGAACAGCGGTAGCAACAGCACCCAAATACAGTTTTACTGCACGGATTGCGTCATCGTTACCAGGGATGATGAAATCAACACCATCTGGATCAGAGTTAGTATCAACAACAGCGAATACTGGGATACCCAGATTGTTCGCTTCTTTGATAGCAATGTGTTCATGTTCAGCATCGATAACAAACAGAGCGTCAGGTAAGCCGCCCATATCTTTGATACCGCCCAGGCTGTTTTCTAACTTACCCAATTCACGAGAACGAATTAACGCTTCTTTCTTGGTCAGTTTGTCAAAAGTACCGTCCTGAGACTGTGCTTCTAAATCTTTCAAGCGCTTGATGGACTGGCGAACGGTTTTCCAGTTAGTCAGCATACCGCCTAACCAACGGTGATTAACGAAGAATTGATCACAGCTCAGAGCTGATTCTTTAATCGCTTCGCTTGCAGCACGCTTAGTACCCACAAACAGGATTTTGCCTTTGCGTGAAGCAATTTTGTTCAGCTCAGCTAACGCGTCGTTGAACATTGGAACAGTTTTTTCCAGGTTGATGATATGCACTTTGTTACGAGCACCAAAAATGAATGGTTTCATTTTTGGGTTCCAGTAACGAGTCTGGTGACCGAAGTGAACGCCCGCTTGCAGCATATCGCGCATGGAAACAGTTGCCATTGTAAACCTCTATAAAATATTAAGTTGGGGTTATGCCTCCACGAGCCCCATAACACCGACTCTTTAGCTGCATGTTCTGCATGAGAGCACCCCGGTGTATGTGCCGACCCGTGTGTGTTATTTACACAGTGAGTATATTTAACGCCTCTGGTGTTTTGCCTTAGAAACAAATACACAGAACGCCGGCGCGCTTTATATCATAAACCGGCTTAAGACACCAACTTTTGTTGTCATTTTCTGATAGCACAATTATGGAAAGAAAAACGCAGTTATGTTGACATCCTCCCCCACTTTCGCACTTCGTGACTCAAGAGGGGGATCCCCGTTAGTGGGCGACGGCTGATCGCTCTGCGTCTGGTTCCTGCCGACGGGCGGCCTGACTGCACCATCCCTCCACAGGCAAGCACGGCATGTCCTGCCGCTAAAATGTTACGAGCGCCGTTTACATCTGCGTTCGCGGTATATCCACACACCTGGCACACGAATTTACTCTGCGACAAGCGGTTCTCTTTTGCTGTATGACCGCAACATGCGCACCGCTGGCTGGTGTATGCCGGAGGGACTGCCAGTACCTGACCGCCGCGCCAGCGCTGCTTATATTCTAGCTGACGGCGCATTTCATACCAGCCCTGATCCAATATCGCGCGATTTAAGCCTGATTTAGCCCGAACGTTCCTTCCGGGCTGTTCTGCCGTGCCTTTCGCTGACTTCGACATGTTACTGACCTTCAAATCTTCAATCACGATCATCGCGTGGTTTTTGCTTATTTTCGTGGTGGTCTTATGAAGGTAGTCGCGGCGAATATTAGCAATATGCGCGTGCAGACGCTGAATTTTTCGCTTCTGTTTCTGCCAGTTGGCGCTGAACTTAACTTTGCGGCTTAACTGATGCTGAAGCCTCGCCAGCTTGCGCTGATTGCGCTTAAAACTGTTTACAGGTTCGTATATTGTGCCATCCGAGAGCGTGGCCAGTTTTGTTATCCCCACATCCAACCCAATCATTGAAGAGGATTCATGCTGGGGGTCAGGCGTCTCAATTTCGACCTGAAATGAGATGGACCATTTACCCGCTGACTGGTTGATGGCGGCATTTTTAATTTTTCCGTTCACCTCCTGCGATTGCCGGAATTTAACCCAACCGAGACCCGAAGGCAGTTTTACCCGACGATGTTTAAGTCGACAATATTTCTCAAAATTAACGAAGCGGATCGAATCGCGTCCGTCATTTTTTCTTTTAAATACAGGCGCTTTTGCCGACAATTTTTTATCAAAACAACGTTTCCACGCTCCGTGTAAATCTTTGAGTTTTTGCTGAAGGTTATCCGTGTAGGCTTCCTGCAAAAAGGCGTGTTCCGGCATGTTTTTCCACACCGTGAGCATCCTATTCAGCTCAAAAGCGGAGGGAAGTTTGCCGCCTGACTCAAGAATGCGCTTCGTTTCGTCAAGCCCGTAATTCCAGACGAAACGAGCACAGCCGCATAACTGCCGCAGACGCTGCGACTGTTCTTCGGTTGGCTCTAGTCTGAACTTGTAGGCTTTCAGTATCAGCATTATCATTCAGTGTGTAGTCAGTTTGTTCTCTATCTTACTGTGCCTTCGGCTAACTTCAATGCAAAAATACAAAATGAATCGTTCACGACATGCCGCCTTTCTTTTGCATGTACATCTTGTGTTTGTGACCAAATACCGTAGAAAGATTCTTGGCGAGCGACACTATGCAGGTGAAATCTGCTGTGACTTCGACGCAGAACTTAAAGAGAGTCACGGCGATTTAGATCATGTTCATATGCTGATTGAGTATCCCCCGACCGTTCAGCTATCGGTATTGGTTAACTCGCTGAAAGCGGTAACCTCCCGTCGCTTACGTAATGAGTTTCTGGACTTACGCGGAGCATACGGAAAGGCCGTTCTCTGGTCTCGCTCCTACTTTGCGGGTTCATGCGGTGGAGCACCGCTGGAAGTGGTGAAACAATACATTCAACATCAGCGTGGCTGATGATTCTACGGGCTTTTCAAGCCCGTCCAAATTCCCCTCCCACCTGATGTCGGCGGGAGTACCCTTTGGAGATAAAGATGGATATTCCTAATAAATACAAATAACGGGGGAAATATGGCTACCAACGGTTATTGGCAGATATTCTGTAGGCTGATACCATTGGTTCAACAATTTTTTCCCTATTGATAATCATACAACCAGCAGATTTGCTGGCTTTGAATGGACAAGTTTCATGGCAATCTCAATTAAAACCTCTGAAGATATTGAAAAAATGCGCGTCGCCGGCCGCCTGGCGGCGGAAGTACTGGAAATGATTGAACCTTACGTCAAACCCGGTGTGACAACAGGTGAATTGGATCGCATCTGTCACGATCACATCACCAATAAACAACAGGCTGTTTCAGCTTGTCTTGGTTATCACGGTTTCCCAAAATCTGTTTGTATTTCTGTTAATGACGTCGTTTGTCACGGTATCCCAAGTGATGATAAGGCTCTGAAAAATGGCGATATCGTTAATATTGATGTGACTGTCATAAAAGAGGGCTTTCACGGCGATACGTCAAAAATGTTTATTGTTGGTAAGCCAACCATTCAGGGTGAGCGTCTATGCCGCATCACTCAAGAAAGCCTCTATCTGGCACTGAAAATGGTAAAACCAGGCATTCGCCTGCGCACTCTTGGTAAAGCCATTCAACAATTTGTTGAAGCCAAGAATTTCTCTGTGGTTCGTGAATATTGTGGTCACGGCATCGGCGCAGTCTTCCATGAGGAACCTCAAGTACTGCACTATGATGCAGATGATGGCGGTGTTGTACTGCAAAAAGGGATGGCTTTCACTATTGAACCTATGGTTAACACTGGCGATTACCGCATCCGTACCATGAAAGATGGCTGGACAGTCAAAACCAAAGACCGCAGTTTGTCTGCTCAGTATGAACACACAATTGTTGTAACTGATAACGGCTGTGAAATCATGACGTTGCGCAAAGAAGAGGAACCCGTTCTTTCCGCCGTCCTGGTCAATGAATAAATTAGACACTAAATTGTGAAGCCTTACTGAAACCATACAGGGCTTCCAATCTCTTTCTCTGGCAATATCTCCTGTTCAACACGATATTTTCTCAGTAATCTGGCCGTTATGATTCGCCTTTCTCACGGGTTCATACTTATGCCAGCAGATATCGCCACCATTAAGGCTCCTGTCCCGCCACTTTCTCCAACTGATTTTTCCTGTGATGATCTTCACTACCCGGTGCTGAAACGACACCTCGAAGAATTTCAACTTTGGCTAGAACATGCATTTAAAGCAGGAATTTCCGCAGAAGCCTTGATTTCAGCCCGCAGTGATTACATAGATCAGTTACTGAAACAGTTATGGAATGTTTATGGGTTTGATAAAATTTCATCACTTTCATTGATTGCGGTCGGCGGATACGGCCGACGGGAGCTACACCCGCTATCTGATATTGACGTGCTGATACTCAGTGAGCAATCTCTCACACAACATCAAGCTCAGAATATCGGACAATTTATCACCTTATTGTGGGATATCCGGCTGGAAGTAGGCCATAGTGTTCGTACATTCGAAGAATGTTTGCTGGAAGGGCTGTCAGACCTGACTGTTGCGACAAATTTAATCGAATCACGGTTAATCTGCGGCGATCTGTCACTTTTTCTTCGATTACAGCGACATACCTGCAATGATGGTTTCTGGCCTTCCACTGAATTCTTTGATGCCAAAATTGTCGAACAACATGAACGCCACCAGCGCTATCACAGCACCAGTTACAATCTGGAACCGGATATCAAAAGCAGTCCCGGAGGGTTACGGGATATCCATACCTTACTGTGGGTTGCCCGCCGCCATTTTGGAGCAACCTCAATAGATGAAATGGTCGATTTCGGCTTCCTGACAGCGGAAGAACGTAATGAATTGAATGAGTGCCAAAGTTTCCTCTGGCGCATCCGCTTTGCCCTTCATCTGGTGGTTAATCGTTATGATAATCGCCTGTTGTTTGATCGCCAATTTAGCATTGCTCAATTATTGGGCTACCAAGGAGAACGTAATCAGCCGATAGAGCGGATGATGAAAGATTTCTACCGAATGACACGCCGCGTCAGCGAACTCAATAATATGCTGCTGCAACTGTTTGATGAAGCTATTCTGGCACTGGAAACCAGTGAAAAATCCCGCCCACTGGATAGTGAATTCCAGCTACGTGGACAATTAATTGATCTGGTCGATGAGACGCTGTTTATCAAAGATCCCACAGCAATTATGCGGATGTTTTATCGCATGGCGGAACATGCCGAAGTTCAGGGCATCTATTCTACTACGTTACGCCAGCTCCGTTATGCCCGCCGCAATTTGAACCAGCCATTGTGTGAATTACCCGAAGCCCGCCAAATCTTTATGGATATCCTGCGTCACCCAAGGGCGATTGAAAGCGCATTTGTCCCCATGCACCGTCACAGTGTTCTTGGCGCCTATACACCGCTTTGGGGCAACATTGTCGGCCAGATGCAATTTGATCTGTTTCACGCATACACCGTCGATGAGCATACAATCCGTGTGCTGAGAAAATTGGAAAGTTTTGCTGATGAGAACAACCGTGCAGCCCATCCGCTCTGCGTTGAACTATACCCGCGTTTACCTCAGCTTGAGATCCTGCGCCTTGCTGCGTTGTTTCACGATATCGCCAAAGGGCGTAATGGTGACCATTCTGAGCTTGGCGCTGAAGATGCACGGGCATTTTCACTGCAACATGGGCTTAACTCACGAGAAGCTGACTTGGTGACTTGGCTGGTGCGTCATCATCTATTAATGTCAGTCACGGCTCAACGGCGAGATATCCAGGATCCGGAAGTCATTAAACAATTTGCCCATGAAATACTCAATGAAACCCGGTTACATTATCTCATTTGCCTGACAGTCGCTGATATCTGCGCAACCAACGTCAACCTGTGGAATAGTTGGAAGCAGAGCTTATTACGGGAACTCTATTTCTCTACAGAGAGCCAATTGCGCCAGGGAAATACACCGGATTTGCGGGAACGCATCCGTCATAACCGTTTTCAGGCACTTGCGCTTCTGCGCCAGGACAATATTAACGAACAAAAACTTCATCAGCTTTGGAGCCGTTGTCATGCAGATTATTTCCTTCGCCATACACCAAGGCAACTGGCATGGCACGCCCGCCATCTGGTGGCACATGATTCTCAAGAGCCGCTGATACTGATCAGTACTAAGCCAACTCGCGGCGGTACCGAGATTTTTATCTGGAGTCCGGACCGCCCTTCCCTATTTGCAGCGGTTGTCGGCGAACTGGACAGACGCAATCTCAGCGTTCATAACGCGCAGATATTTACCAATCGTGATGATATGACGATGGATACTTTCGTGGTACTGGAACCCAATGGTTATCCTTTAGCACTGGACCGCCATGAGATAATACATGACGCACTTTTGCGGGTCGTTCTGGATCCTTATACCAAAACACCCAAAGCACGAAGATTGCCAACCAAACTGCGTCACTTCAATGTACCAACAAAAGTGATCTTTCTGCCTACCCACAACGAACGGCGAACCTATATGGAGTTATTCGCGCTGGATCAACCAGGATTACTGGCCAGAGTCGGCAATATTTTTACCGAAATGGAAGTTTCATTGCATGGTGCACACATCACTACGATCGGCGAACGTGTCGAAGACTTTTTTGTGCTGGCGGATAAGGACCACAAAGCATTAAATAAAAAAACCAGAGAAGAATTGTCAGAAAGGTTGACAGAAACCCTAAATCCAAAGGATAAAATGTAACTGAATACAAGCCCCTCATGATTCGGCTGATAACCAAGGAAACAGATGTAATGCAGCAATTAAAATCCATTATCGAAAGTGCTTTTGAAAATCGCGCAACTATTACTCCAGCGACAGTCAACCGTGAAACACGTGATGCCATTACTCAGGTCATCAATCTGCTGGATAGTGGAAAACTGCGTGTTGCAGAGAAAATTGATGGTCAGTGGGTCACCCATCAATGGCTGAAAATGTCGGTACTGCTCTCTTTCCGTATTCATGAAAATCAGGTCATAGATGGCGCCGAAAGCCGTTATTTCGATAAAGTCCCGATGAAATTCGCTGATTACGATCAAGCGAGATTTGAAAAAGAGGGTTTTCGCGTAGTTCCTCCTGCAGCAGCGCGGCAGGGATCCTTTATCGCCCGCAACTGTGTCTTGATGCCTTCGTACGTCAACATCGGCGCTTATGTCGATGAAGGAACAATGGTAGATACCTGGGCAACTGTCGGCTCCTGTGCGCAAATTGGTAAAAACGTCCATTTATCCGGCGGCGTTGGCATCGGAGGCGTGTTGGAACCATTACAGGCCAACCCGACCATTATTGAAGATAACTGCTTTATCGGCGCCCGTTCTGAGATCGTAGAAGGTGTCATTGTCGAAGAAGGTTCTGTGATTTCAATGGGCGTCTATATCGGTCAAAGCACCAAAATCTATGATCGTGAAACAGGCGAAATCCATTATGGCCGAGTCCCTGCCGGCTCTGTTGTTGTCTCTGGCAACCTCCCATCGAAAGATGGCAGTTACAGCCTATATTGCGCTGTCATTGTAAAAAAAGTGGATGCTAAAACACGGGCAAAAGTGAGCATTAATGAACTCTTAAGAGCGATAGATTAAACTTCAAAATAGCGGATAATAAGTCCGCTATTTTTTTGCTTTTTATCATCATTACCGACCTCAGTCAGTGTTATTAATATAGGTAGTTTGAACGTGGGCACTGTGCATAATCCCGAACGTACACCGAGTACATAAGGAGTTTAAGCACGATCCAAATTCAAAATGACGCATTAATAACCTACTGGGAAAAATACCCTTAAGGTGGTGCCATGTACGATAACTTAAAGAGTCTGGGGATCACATATCCCGAAGAGATTGACCGCTACAGTCTGCGTCAGGAAGCTAACAATGACATCCTGAAAATCTATTTTCGCAAAGATAAAGGAGAATTCTTTGCCAAAAGCGTGAAATTCAAATATCCACGTCAACGCAAAACGGTTGCTTCAGACAATGCAGAGCAAGGATATAAAGAGATCAACGAAATTAATACTAACCTACGTTATGTGATTGAAGAATTGGATCAAATTTGCAAACGTGATCAGGCAGAAGTCGATTTGAAACATAAAATCCTTGATGACCTGCGCCATCTTGAACACGTTGTTGCTAATAAAATTGCCGAGATTGAAGCCGACCTGGAAAAATTAACCCGTAAATAAAGCGGTTCATATATCACTACACCGCTTATATCCTATCCGGTATAAACGGTGTATTAAGATTATTCAACTAATTCGCCCCACTGTTTGATCCAGGACTGAGCAAAAACTTCCGGTTCAGCTTCTTCTATTGCATCCACCAGAAGAACCTCACCGATTCTTATTGCTCCCTGCTCGTGTAACAGCTCATCAAAAGTACGACCACCACCACAAAAATTCTCGTAACTGCCATCACCCAAAGCAATAACGCCATAGCGTAATTCCGGCTGATAACCTAATTCATCCCGCAAAGCACAATAAAGCGGCTGAATATTATCAGGCAAATCCCCTTGTCCAGTCGTTGAAGTGATAACTAAAATTACCTGATTCAGATAGGATTGCCACTGTTCCAACTCCCCCTCTTCAAATACTTCTATCTCATGGCCTTGTTGTTCAAGGATTAGCTGTGCTTCTTCTGCAACTGCCAGGGCATTACCGTAAACAGTACCAACAAAAATACCAATCTTCGCCATCGCCTATTATCTCTTTTTAAAGGAATTATTAATTATCCTCGCTGGCAACCACAGAAAATTCAACCCTTTCCAAATCAGGGATAATTACTTTGCCAGCTAAGTCGTCGCACCAATCAAATGTTGCCACTGTTGGGCTGCCTCTGTCATGTAAACAATATCTCATCAGCACTAATAACTAATGATATATCTGTCAGGCTAATTACGGACAGATGCACTGATCAATGACTGTAGCTATTCTACATAAAACGGTAACAAGTAATCACCAACATTGCATCTTTAACAATTCCTGCAAAATTAAACTAAGTTATTCAGCCAATAATAATTTAATATTAACGTTACTTTTTGGAAAAATTTTAGCTGATAATATTTTCATTGGTATTAAAAATTACTTATACTCTATTTCAATGAAAATAATAGTAGAATGAAATTACTAGAATGGCAGAAGTAAATATGCATAAGGAGGACGATCACCATGTTTAATAATAGGGCTGTCGTGCTTAGTGTGTTATTAAGTGCTGCAAACATCACCGGCTCATCGGGTCTGATGATCTGGGTAGATACCGTGCTTAAAGATGGAACCATAGTTTTAAATGCTTATATTCCTGTTTTTTCCTATTTATTAGGACTCTCTCTGGGATGTGTAACAATATCCTTTGTCATCCAAAAAGTGAATATTGTTTTTTTCAGAAAGAATCTCTTTGGATTACTCTTATTATTCGCAACTATCAATTGCATTCTCTTTTCAGGAGGGGAAACATTGATTCCCGTTTGGCTGGATGCTCTCCATAGAATATTATGGGGAGTAATCAGTGGATTTATTGTCATAATGGGAAGAAATATTCTTGTATCAGAAGGAAATGAAAAGAAAACGAATAAGTATTTCTCTATTTTAAGCCTTGCATTATTAAGTCTGCCATTTTTAATCCCAGTTATTTTCTCTCTCCTTGATTTGAATTCCCGTACATCCGCAAATTTTTTTGCTGCATTTATTTATTCCATTTCTCTAATTGTTTATTTTACCGGTTATAAGAATAATATTTTTAGAAAACCAAAACAAGACATTAAAGATTCCATTATTATAAAAAATAAATTAGGTGTTTTCTTTGCCTTTCTAAGTCTGGTTATAATAAATGTTTGCTTTTTTCTATCCTTAATGATTATGCCCGCAGTCAGGACAAAATATTTCGAACATATTGATATGATTCATATGTATGCTATATTGTTGATTATATGGTTCCCCTCTGCAATTGTGATCATTAAAGTGATGAAACCAATATCTTTCAGAAAGAAAATCATAGTAGGTAATATCATTCAGTTATTTGCTCTTGGATTCTGTTTACTCGGCATTATTATGGGATCTGGTATATTCTATTTGTTATTTACGATTCTGGTATTTTTATCTAATACACTGATGCAACCCGTTTTTTTCTCTTATCTGGGGTTATATTCTAAAGACTCTCTTTATACCTTGGGTATGCAATCAGGCGTTTATGTACTTATTACTATGATTATTCTTTTTTACACTATTTACTTAGGAGCTAAAATTGAAGAAATAGTTGCTGCATTCACAATATTATTAATTTCCTCAGTAGTAATCTCAACTACTTTTCGTTTAATAATTCACTCTAAAAAATAACAACATTAGCCGATAGAAACCAATGAGATTATATATTAATAATTTCCAACTATAACATTTATCTTAATTCTTACCTTTGTCTCTTAATTATCTCAATCAAGAGACAAGGTAAACAGATATTCTTTTAAAATACCCTAATCTGTAAAATTTTTTATCCTGCTTTCTTCGTCCTAATTATTGTCATATTCCAAATCAGGGATAATTCCTTGCCAACCAAATTGTTGCATCAAATGTTGCCATGACGCATCCCATTTTGCCGTAAGAGATAACTTCTCACCGGTAACAGGGTGATCTAATTCAAGCAAACTGGCATGCAGCATCAACCGGCTGGTTTGATAATGAACGGCAATCCCTCTGTTCTGCCGTAAATCACCATGTGTCGTATCACCAATAATTGGATGACGAATATGTGCCATATGCCGTCTCAATTGATGTTTCCGGCCTGTTTTCGGCATCAGTTCCAGCAGACTAAAGCGTGATGTAAGATAACGGCCAATCTCTACCGGACATTCTACTTTCGCCAATGGTCGGTAATAAGTCACACTGGGTTGTGCCTCTTTATCACTGTCTGCAAATTTATCGGCAATTTTATCCAGCTCTTCAACCAGAGCATAATCGATAATATCGGGTTCCAGCACATAGCCACGCACGACAGCATGATAAGTTTTTTGCAACTGATAATATTCAAACTGTTGAGAAAGCTGACAAGCAACATCACTGGAAAGTGCCATTAACAATACGCCCGACGTCGGCCTGTCCAGACGGTGTACGGGGAAAACATGCTGACCAATTTGATCACGCAATGTCTGCATAACAAAGCGTGTTTCGTGACGCGCCAACCAGCTACGATGAACTAACCAACCAGCCGGTTTATTAACCGCCACAATATACTTATCCTGATATAACACTTCCAACATATCAGGAATCACCCTGAATAAATAAGCGATCCAACGCGCGAAGATGTTCAAGCAGTTGCTGGCAACGTCCAGTAGCCTCTTCTTTATAGGACTCTTCAAAATAAGGAGCGATAGAGAATGCCGCGGGTAATTCTGTGCCCTGTTCCAGCAACGCATACATTCGTGGCATTAATACCCACTGCAACCACTCTTCAGCCAGCATCGTATCAATTGAAAATGGTTCAACACTGTCGAAAGCTTCTGGTTTAGGAGGATGACTTTGCCATAGGTCAATGTCCCTCATGGCGTGTTCAATTAGTTGTAATTTTTGCAGAATTTGTTCTTCAGTACTCATATTTTCAGCCTGATAAATATTTATTCAAAGCTACCAAGTTCATAAGAATATCATTGATAGCCCTTAAGCTGAAAATTTGCTTATTCCATCAATCAAATAAAGAGAAGGGAGCGAACTAGCGCTCCCTTTAAGTTGTGCTTTTTATAGCAGTCCGGCTAATAGTTTGCTCCCTGCTCACTCCCTGACAGATTATCCTTAATTGGTTATCCCTTACCCATCATTTTTATTTATATTGCATACAATCCTGTTATGCATTGCATCAGTCATCCTGACCACCATCACCCTATTTTGTCCTTGAGAAGTTATGCGCAATGATTCCTTTCCTGCGGGAGACAGAATGAATTAATTCGCTGTATGAAACAAGCCATACAAATGGAACCGGTAAGTCAGTAAAGCAAATGAAATCTGTAATTATTTATAGGCTATTGAAATAACATAAAAATAATAAACCGATGTGAAGCTCACCAAAGTAAACAATGACATCTCTTACATAAAGTGTAAGAGATGTCTCACAAATTCAGAGTTAAAAATCCAGGCTTAACGAACGAGGACGGGCTCAATTGCACCAAGAAACTCAACTAAGTCGGTAAACAGGCGGATTCGTTTGTTACTGCCAAACTGCTCCAGAATCACTTCACCAGTCAAATTACATAGAGAAATGATACTCATATCCGAATCCATAGTAGCGATAAATGCTGTTGGCGATAGTTTCAGCCGCTTTTGCGTTACCAAATGCCCTATCAGGTTCTCCTGTAAACGGATAAAGTCATCCTCACTCCAGACCTGAATCAGACTAAACTGCTGGCCTTCAAACATTACCGTCATATCACCGGCCAATTGCGATGTATAAAAATCATGAATTGCTGGCTGTAATTGGATATCCAGTGCAACTTCAACGCTATTCAGCTTATCTTCTGAAGAAAAAGACTGCGGAAGCCAGTAAACCGTGTCATTACCAGTACGGATAATGCAAGGTGATGGCACACCATAAAGTTCTCTGCTGGCAGGTGAGGCTCCGGTTTCCTTTTGCCACAAATCAACATAACGACGGGTAAAATCAGCCAACGCCTCTGTAACATTAGAAATCATATTATTTTCAACCAGTCACTGTTAGGGTGTACTCAATGTTATTGTAAACCAAATATTCTGACTGTTCCCCTTCCTAAAGGCTATAGATATCTACACATCACCAAACTGACCCAAAATATTTGTGGCTAACATGACAACGAAACCCACTGCACAGCACCCGGGTACGGTTTTGCTCTACTGAGAGTGACTAAGGTACCTACACAGTTAAAACGTTAATCCCCAGAGAAGAATTCCAACCATCGTAAAGAGTCCTTTATCACGGCGTTAATGTTAAATCACATTAAAGCCATAAAAAGAGGCATAGTTTAAATCAAACCGTAGAAAATCAATGCTATTGGTGGATTAAAGCAGTGTAAATCAGGTTTAAATGGGCTTATTTAAGCTATCACGGTGTTGCATAATAAATACAAAATAATAATGCTGTAAAGTAACCAGACTCGTATTATGTTAAATTATTTATTTAGGGATTTTGTTACTCAAATTTTTCATAATTGATGATTTAATTGGTTTATAAAAGTTTACTCCCCGATTTGAAAACATTATTAAATCCGGTTCCTTTTATAAGAAAACTGTAATTTAAATCATTCGATTAATCTATTCATGTTTTCATTTATCCTTTTCCCAGAGGCATAAAAATTAATCAAACCCATTTTTGTTTCTCATTTTTCACTGATAAGCTTTATGATGGCAGTTTTTAAACTGTTATTAAAAGTCATTGTTTCAACTTATGGTTTAAATCAGCATGACGCTTTAATGGTTTTTAACACTTTTTCATAGTTTAAATCCTGCCAAATTCACCGTTTTATCCATTTTTTATTGCACTATTTTATATGGCTTGTTTCGCAAAATAATGACTAGAAAGTACTTTAATATGAGTATGTTTAGATAATATTCTTTTTTCTCTCTGATTTTCTTTCAACTCTTTGTTAATATTTAATGGACTTCGATTAAACGCAATTTACTGCTCGCCTGAAAATATCACTTATTAAATTAAATCTGCTTTTTATATAAATGTCTTAATCTCTACACTCTCGATTTTAAATAATTATAACAAATTAGGTAAATGTAAAATAAGTAAAGGGTAGCATTGCCGATAAACGAATTAAACATGACTGTGAATAAACCGGTTTTTAATATTGCCAAACACAATTATCATTTTTTCTCTGCTAATTTGGTTAATCTAAAAGCTTTCTGGCTTTATCTAACTATTTTCTCTGATTTTTCATAAACATCTTGCAGTCATGCAAAGTATTTTATTTTGGTTAATGTGGTTAAATATTTTGATATAATCTCATATTCTTATTATTGGGTTAACTCTGTTGTTTTATCGCCTTATTAAAAAACTTAAAACCCGCTTTCCATGATGTTTTCTCTTCCAATTGTCAATACAACATCGATTTTTTTACCCACTTTAAAAAATCCTTAACCACGTTTTTTACCTCTGATGATTAAATTTTTTACCTATTTTTTCATGATACACTTACCTTTTTTCTAGATTTTAAAACCTTACCGACAGAAAAAAACGGCTTTTCTGAGTGCCGTTTGTACAAAATAAGCTAAAATAAGCAATGTAATACATTCAGTTTAGTGATATTGATGTGTAACCCACATACGATATAAAAGGAGTCATTCTTGATTACACATATCAACCCACTCGGCTCAATGGATTTATTATCTCAACTTGAAGTAGATATGCTAAAGAGTACCGCAAAAAGTGATCTGTATCGCCTGTTCCGTAACTGCTCACTGGCTGTACTCAATTCAGGTAGCCAAACCGATAATAGCAAAGAGCTGCTCTCTAAATACACAGATTTTGAAATTAACGTATTGCGTCGTGAGCGCGGGGTAAAATTGGAACTGGTGAATCCACCAGAAGATGCATTTGTTGACGGAAAAATTATCCATTCACTACAAGCTAATTTATTCGCAGTACTTCGGGATATCCTGTTCGTTCATACTCAGATTACCGATTCAGAACAGCAGCAGCATCCCGATCTGAAAAATGGTGCATCTATCACCAACAGAGTATTCTCTATTCTGCGCAATGCCAGAGCACTGCATACCGATGAAGAGCCCAATATGATTGTCTGTTGGGGAGGCCATTCAATTAGTAAGCTAGAGTATCAATATGGCCGTAAAGTCGGTAATCAGCTTGGGTTACGTGGGCTCAATATCTGTACCGGCTGCGGCCCTGGCGCAATGGAAGCACCGATGAAAGGCGCGGCGGTAGGACATGCCCAACAGAATTACAAAAATAGCCGTTTTATCGGTATCACTGAACCCTCCATCATTGCAGCCGAACCCCCTAACCCACTCGTGAACGAACTGGTTATCATGCCAGACATAGAAAAACGTCTGGAAGCTTTCGTTCGCATTGCTCACGGCATCATTATTTTCCCAGGCGGTGTCGGCACAGCAGAAGAATTACTCTATCTGCTCGGCATTCTGATGAACCCGGAAAACCAGGGGCAAGTGCTGCCATTGATTCTTACCGGCCCGAAGGAGAGTGCAGACTATTTCCAGGTCATGGATGAATTTATTATTCACACATTAGGAAAAGAGGCACGACGCTACTATCACATTATTATTGATAATGCGCCGGAAGTTGCCCAAGTAATGAAAAAAGCGATGCCATTAGTGAGAGATAACCGACACAGTACCGGTGATGCATACAGCTTTAATTGGTCAATGAAGATCAACCATGATCTTCAACAACCATTCGAGCCAGCGCATGAAAACATGGTTAATCTCAATCTCTATCCCGATCAGTCGCCGGAAAAACTGGCGGCATCGCTACGCCGTGCTTTCTCTGGGATTGTTGCAGGTAACGTGAAAGAGATTGGTATTCAAACGATTGAAAAACATGGCCCATTCAAAATCCACGGTGATACTGAAATAATGCGCCATATGGATAATCTGTTGAAAAACTTTGTAGGGCAACACCGGATGAAACTACCGGGTGGCACAGCCTACGAGCCCTGCTACGAAATTATCAGTTAAAATGACCCAAGAAAAAGACGTCTGCTCCACGGATGGAGCATAACTCGGCAAAATAGTGACCCATATGATACACCTTCTGATTGTTGATGCTCTTAACCTTATCCGCCGTATTCACGCTGTGCAGGGTAGCCCATGCATTCCCGCTTGTGAACATGCGTTAAGGCAGTTGATCCAACATACCAATCCCACACATGCTGTTGCCGTATTTGATGAAGAAGATCGCAGTAATAGCTGGCGCCACCAAATATTGCCTGACTACAAAGCTGGCCGTTCACCCATGCCCGACAATTTGAAACAAGAAATGTCGCAGATCAGAGCGTCATTTGAGCAACAAGGGGTTGCCTGCTGGCATGCCCAAGGGCATGAAGCCGATGATCTGGCAGCAACGCTGTCAGTAAAAATCGCTTCCTCTGGTCACAATGTGACAATTGTTTCTACCGATAAAGGTTATTGCCAGTTACTTTCACCGAATATCCGTATCCGGGACTACTTCCAGAAACGCTGGCTGGATATGCCATTTGTTCAACGAGAATTTGGCGTTTTACCGGAACAGTTACCTGATTACTGGGGTCTGGCGGGTATCAGCAGCAGTAAGATCCCCGGGATCCAGGGAATTGGCCCTAAAACCGCAGCCACTTTATTGCAACAGGCCGGTACATTGGATAACCTTTTCCAGAATCTCGATCAACAACCCGATAAATGGCGCAACAAACTGGAATCAAATAAAGCAATCGCGTTTATCAGCCGGGAAGTTGCGTCATTACGTACCAATCTGGCTTTAACTGGCAATCTGCAACAACTCCGGCTGACAACTGCAAACTAGCGAAAATAACCCGCTATCTTATCCAGATGTTCGCCTTTTAATTCTCCGGCCTCGTTAAGCAGGCCGATCCAGGCTTTAATATAGTTATATTTTGCCTGAGAAAGATCACGCCGGGCAGTATATAACTGTTGCTCTGCATTCAGGACATCCACATTAACCCGCTGTCCGAGAGCAACACTTTTACTGGTCGCATCTACCTGCAAGCTGGCTGATTCAACGGCTATTTCATAAGCATTAATCCGTTTTTCGCTATTCAGGTACTGATTATAGTTGCGTCGTAATGCATTAAGGATTTCCCCCGCCTGAGCATCAAGATCATATTTAGTTCTGCCATATTGTGCCGCTGCCTGACGCACAGCGGCAGACGTCCCGCCACCATTATAGATATTCATACTCATCCGCACGCCAATAGTATCGGTTCGATATTTTTGATCTACCGTATTATCGCTGCTGGATTCGTTTTCAGAATGGGAGGCATAGAGTTCCAGCTTGGGTAAATAACCGGCCTGGTTACGTTGCACCTCATGATACGCCGCTTTCACTTCCTGACGGGAAGCGGCCAGCACCGGATTGTTAGCTAAGGCCAATTTTTCCCATTCCCCATAACGGTTAGGCGACAACTTCGATATCTGAAATTGTTTTTTATCCGATAATCGTTGTACCGGTAAATCAACAGGTAGAGGAACACCGACAATCAGTTGCAAACTCCGGATTGCCGCATCCAAATCGTCGTTGGCCGCTATCTCATCCGCAACCGCCTGACTGTAACGGGATTGTGTTTCCAGCACGTCAGTTCGAGTCCCTTCACCAGAAGTAAACAATTTCTTATTCAATTCCAGTTGTTTTTCATAAGCCATTTTCTGCCGCACAACTAAATCAATCTGATCCTGCGCATAAGCCACATCCACGTAAGCATTCACTACCCGAACAGCCAGTTGCTGAAAATCTGCCCGAAAACGTTCATTACTCATCAAGGTGTGAGCCTGACTGGCTTTAAAACGCGCCAATATTTCAAAATCCATCAATGGCTGAGTGACCACAATAGCTGCGTTATAACTGCGATATTGGCGATCCCGGGTTTCAGTGATCCTATTTCCCCGGCGATCATAGCCAGCAGGATATTCCGTATGTTGCCAGTTCCTTGGTGAATTCTGATAAGACATCATCACCTTAGGTAACAATTCTGCTCTACCAATCTTTTCGTATTCAGCCCCCCCTTCTTTCTCTTTTATTGCAGCAAGAAAAGTAGGATCATTTTCTAATGCCAGCGCATAAGCCTCTGTCAAACTTAGCGACCATGCAGGAAAAGAGAATAAACTGACGCTGAAAAGAATAAGCAAACCCACTGATAAAGAAGCGTGATTCAATTTCATAATTACTCCTCTATCAACGATGTTGAAGCCCGATCCACCAATGGCTTGAACAGATAACTAAACAGGGAGCGGGAACCCGTTTTAACAAAGACCTCAACCGGCATCCCTGGCCTGATATCCAAGCCTTTCAGTTTTTCCATCCCCTCAGGAGAAACCACGGCTCTCATCTGATAATAAGGTTGGCTGGTTGCAGGATCCACCAACCTGTCTGCGGAAACCATGACCACTTTCCCTTCAATTTTTGGCGTCCGGTTCTGGTTAAAAGCAGTGAACATCAGATCCACATCCATCCCTTTGCTAATCTTATCTGCCAAATTAACCGCAACACGGGTTTCAACCTCAAGCGCCATCTGGTCCGGCAGGATTTCCATCAGTTTTTCGCCGGGAGCAACAACACCGCCTTGCGTAAAAATATTTAATCCGACAACCGTGCCATCAACAGGCGCGACAATTGAAGTATGGGTAAGTTCGAATTGTGCTGTATCCAGCTTATTTCTGTATTCGCTGGCAGCACCCTGCACCTCCGCCAATTGGGTGCGAACTTCCCGCTGATAGTCTGCTTTGCGCTGGATAATACGCTGCTGCGTTTCCTGTAACTGTTTTTCAAGCTGACCAACGCGTCCTACCATTTCCGCTATACCGCTGTTGAGTTCAGCCTGCTCACGCAACAGCTCCAGATAACGGTTACGCGGAAAATAGCCCTCATCCGCTAAAGATTTAAGATTAGCTATCTGCTCCCTAAGCGCCACCTGCTGCACACGCTTGCTGACAAGCGAAGATTTCAACCCTTGAATCTGAAAATTTGTACCTTCGACAGACTGTTCAAGCCCTTCCAAGTCGCTTTGCAGTATTTCACGACGCGATGCAAACAGTTGTTTTTGCAGTACGATGATCTCTTTCACCCGGGGTTCAGATTGTAATTGCTGTAATATTTCAGGGAAAATCAGAGTTTCATCACCATGCTGCTCGGCCAATAAACGGGCTTCCGTTGCCAGCGTGGTATACAGTTGATCCTGAAGCACATCGACCTGTGCTTTTGCCTGCACCTGACTGAGCTGGACCAGTGTCTGACCCGCTTTGATTGTTTCGCCTTCAACAACCCTGATCTGGCTGATAATACCGCTTGCCGGGGCCTGAACTGTTTTACGGTTGCCATCCACCACCACCACGCCGGAAGAGGCAACCCCCTTATCCAACGGCGCTAATGCCGCCCAAATAAGAAACCCCAGGATCCCCACCCCAATCACTAACCATCCTAGTCGTAAAAAATGCCTTTCTTCCAGAGGCAACAATCCTTTTTCATCTCTTACCGGCGTAACCTGATCAGACATATCCACTCCCGGACAGAAATCTCCGTCTCAGCTATTTAATATTATTATGATTGAATGCCTATTTACTTATGATGCCTGTGCTACTGCCTTGGCCGCAGAATGTTCCTGATTTTGTTGCGATAAAGCCGCTATCACCTGCTGAGATGAGCCAAACATCTTCATTTTTCCCTGAACCAGCAGCAATATTTTGTTTGTCTGTGACAACAATGACATGCGGTGAGTAATCACAATCACTGTTTTTCCTTGCGCTTTTAGCTGAGAAATCGCCTCATTCAGTGCTCTTTCCCCTGCTTCATCCAGGCTGGAATTAGGCTCATCCAAGACCACTAATGACGGCTCATCATATAATGCACGAGCAAGACCAATTCGCTGCTTCTGCCCACCCGATAAACCCACGCCTCCGGCACCAATAACCGTGTCATAACCCTTATCAAGAGCCAATACCAGCTCATGAACACCCGCTTTCTGTGCCGCCTTAACGACCTTTTCCGGCTCCACTACATTAAAACGGGCAATGTTCTCAGCAATAGTGCCGCCAAACAGCTCAATATCTTGCGGCAAATAGCCTATTGAGGAACCCAGTTCATCTTTATTCCATTGATAAATATCGGCATTATCCAGGCGTACAACACCTTCCTGTGCCGGCCATATGCCGACAAGTAACCTGGCAAGGGTCGATTTCCCGGAAGCACTAGGGCCAATTAATCCCAGCACATCTCCTGCATCCAGCGTAAAGCTGATATCCTGTAAAACAACTTTGCTGTTTCTTCCCGGAGGCGCTGCGGAAACTTTATCCACCGCCAAATTACCTTTTGGTGCAGGTAATGACATTCCCGGTTTCCGTTCCGGTTGTTGTTCCAGTAGGTTTGTTAACCGCTGCCATGATAAACGGGCACCATTCCAACCTTTCCAGGCTTGAATAAGTTGTTCAATCGGTGAAAGTGCACGCCCCATCAGAATTGAAGCCGCAATCATCATCCCCGGCGTAATATGCCCATCAATCGCCAACCAGCCCCCTAATCCGAGGATCAGCGACTGTAATGCCATACGCACGGTTTTAGTGACTGAATTAATCACAGAAGCCCGTTCACTGGCAATGCGCTGGAAATTCAGAAAACGTTCATGCAACCCAAACCATCTCCGGCGAAGCACCGGCAACATGCCTAACGCCTCTATCACTTCTGCGTTACGTAAATTAGTGCTGGCAAGGCTGGCTGAACGCAGAGAGAGTTGACTTGCTTCAGATAAAGGCTGACTTGATAACCATTGATTCAACGCAGCAAGGGCAATTAATACCAGAGCACCTACTAATGCCAGCAAACCAAGCCAAGGGTTAAAAAGAAAAATAACCAACAGATAGATTGGAAACCAGGGAGCATCAAAGAAAGCAAACAAAGCATTGCCGGTTAAAAACTGGCGGATATTTGCCAAATCATTGAGCATCTGACCCGCATCTGTTGTGCCATTTTTCAGATTTGATTCATAAGATGCGGTATAAACACGATTATTCAACTTCATATCAAGCTGACTACCGATACGAATAACAATCATGCTGCGGATATATTCCAGCATACCCATCATGGTAAACATGCCAAGAGTAATCAGAGTCAACATCAGCAAAGTGATTTCATTGCCCGATGGCAATACTCTGTCATAAACCTGCAACATATAAACAGATGGAACCAACATCAGCAGGTTAATAAAGGCAGTGAACAACCCGATAGTCCAGAACACCCGGCTACGGGCACGAATAACATCAGTAATTTCATCCTTCGGGAGATGTAATTTCACAGTATTTCCTTAACAACTGTTTGATACATTTTTTTATCTTTCTAAAAAAATCGCCATCTGACGTTAACGTTCCCCGCCCTATCCACTTTTCTTATTGGGCTTCATCATCAATTCCCGGCCACCAGCAAAGCGGGCAAACCAGCCATCTGACTCCTGAGCGAAGAAAGCCAAACCACTGCCCTGTTCATCGGTAATCGTGATGCCATCAGGAGTAGGCCGCCACCCGGCAGGTACTTCGCCAAACATATCGGTCAAGCAGGCGCTATCACCGTTAAGTGACCAAATTGAACCCTCAGGTAATGGTTGATCAGTCAACGACACATCACATTGCTGATGCTTATCCGACAGTTGCCACACGCCTTTTAATTCACCGGCGTGCGGGAGATGAAGACTACTTGCCATACTTCCTCCGATGATGCTGAATGCAAGAGCAACAAAGAATACAAATTTCAGATACCAGGCTGAAAAAATCATTCCACCTCCAAACGAATAACCGCACCCAGTCAGGTGCGGTTGTGTTGCTATGTTATGCAAGGATGAAATCGGACTCTAATATCGGCTCTCCAACAATTTTCACCCAAAAATCATCGTAGGAGAATTTATCGCCCAGATTAATAGCGAAATCATTCACCTTATTAACCGTATCATAGCGAAGCACTGCTTCTCCAACTTCGCCAGTAAATTCCCTGACAAATTTAACGCCACCTTTCCCTGCTTCACCCAGATCAAACAACGACACATCAATTTTGTCCTCACCGGAAACAAAGTCATGGATCCAATCACGCTCAAGAGGTGGTGATTCTTTAGCGCTCAGGTAAACAAATGTATCTTTGCCTTCCCCGCCCCAAAGCTGATCTGCGCCCAGGCCACCGTAGATAATGTCATCACCGGCCCCCCCCTTCAGAATATTCTCAGCGTCATTCCCGATCAGAATGTCATTACCACTGCCACCAATCGCATTTTCAATCGTCACGCCACGGGCAATAGAGACGTTTCCTTTCAGGCCACCAACATCTGAGAAGGAAGCTTCGTTCAGATTGATGCGCTGATCCTGCGTAAAACCAGAAAAATCAAACGTATCATTACCACCCGCATCCCAAGCGGTGAACAATAACTTGCTATCTGCATCTTTTGCAGTATAGAAATCACGATCGGTGTTGGAATTAAAACCATATACCGTGTCATCTGTACGGGTTGTATTATTAACGCCATACACTTCTTGAATGGCTGAAATATCGTTAAGTAATGGAGCGGAAGAATAAATACCTTTAAAGTCCTGCCCGGTATTTTTTTCACCGAAATAACTCATGACAGTATAAGCGCGGCTATCTTCAAAATAGGTGGCGCTCTTCTTATAAGTCGGTCTTTCCTTATCAGACGCATTATATGCAGCGGGGTGCTCTAACCCCAGTGTATGGCCGATTTCATGAGTAAAAGTCTGACGACCATAACCATTTACGCCAATATCATTTTCTGAGAAAGTGTGACTTTTCAGGTTATACCAGGTTCCTGATTGTTTCGATTCAGGACTGGGAAGATAAGCAAACGCGTAGCTCCCGGTCAAACTAACGTCAAAGAAACCAAAGGTAACGTGGGCCTTATCCGAATCAGTTGTTTCAGTGAAATTAATATTAGCGACATCAGCCCAGGATTGTATTGATAGTTTCGCAGCAGCTCTTTGTTCTTCATTAAATGATGAAAACCCAGAAATATGCCAAGGCATATTCTCCGGTTTACTCTCCAGGAAACTATAAGTTAATTGGAAAGCTTCCGATTTATCGTCGCCCTGATGCCCCCAGCGATAATCACCTCGAATTAATTCTTTTGCAGCATTTTTACTTGGCTCATGCTCAACAACAATATTAGGATCCTTGCCTGGTACATAAGCCTGTAACTGTGCCTGAAGCTCATTTGCCTTTGCAGAGCCGATAAGTTCCGAGTATGAAATTTTCTTCTTTAAAGACATATATCTCTCCATAAATGCAGGACTTAGAATATAAAAACCTTTTTATTTAATTAAATACAAGTCAATAAAACCTGAGAACAATAGGCCCTCCTGGCCACACAAATAACAATGAAAATCCCTTTCACACAAACGTAACACTAAAGTTAATTATGTAAAAAGCAATTAGCATATTTTTTTAATATAAACGTGATAAAAATAACATAAAACAAATAAGCGATTGTTTTATATCACATAACTATTTAAGACAAAAAAAACACCTCTAATTTCCTATTGATATTTTATTATAGCTAAATTATCTATTATTTAATTATCCATAAAGTAAAATTTAAAAATTTTATAAAGTTCTTATAAATAATTATAATTAGAAATTATCACTACCAGCCAAATAAACAGACCAAATACGAAATAAAAAACACCCTATGCTTGCAATGCCAGGCATTCTGTGGCGCCTGAAAGTAAATTGAGTTAGGGCATATCCATACAAAACCAACATGTTATTATTAATCAAGGCAACAACAACCCTACGAAATCAATAAATAAAATATATATAACAGGAAATTTAATATTTTCTTTCTTCTTAATAGCTTCATCCAAATACAATTAAACTATATTTATGATTTTTAAATAACAGACAGAGACATCAGTATAGTTGATTGAGTAAAATTAAAAATAGAATATAGAAACAAACAATTAACATTTTGTTACGTGCATTGAAAGAATATTATATTTATCTGAATATCTATCGCAACGACCATTTAATAGAAAGAAAATATCTCAATAAAACATCAGAATTAACCAATATAAAATAGACACCCAATTAATATATATTCATAAAAGAAACCAAGATTACAATTATAATTTACAACCTTAATGCATTTAATTCTTTCATATTAAACCAATATATCATCAAACAATCACAATGACATATTGAATTTATTATTTACCTTAAGTCAAGTAAAAAACCAAAATTTACCAGATAAAAATCACACAATATTAATTATTACATTAAATCATGATGACCTTACCATAGAATATGGTGCAATAGTTTCTTTGTTGAATAAATGAGATAAATCATTTTATTACACTACTTTTATTCCACATAAAAATGAGAAATAAAATACAATAATGTCAACTAATACTGAAAAATGAAATCGCCTCAGAATATTTGAGGCGATTTAGGAAGCTTTATTTTCAGAATTTATTCCGGGATGCAGATGAACATAAGTGAATTAATAATCATCCCGGTTGGCTGCATAAGCAGACCAAATACGGCGGACATGAACGGTTATTTCTTCCCTGTCATGGTATAGATGCTTTGCTTGAATTTGCGCATTAATACCATTTTCCTTTAATTGCAGATCCATTTTCTGCAAATTATGCGCCACTTCTTCATAACGCTTTTTCATTGGTAATTTAAGATTAAAAATAGCTTCCCGGCACCAGCCATTAACCAACCAATCTGCCATTAGCTGAGTTACTTTCGCTGGTTTTTCCACCATATCACACACCAACCAATAAATATTTTTTGTCGAAGGTACAAACTTAAAACCGTCAACTTTGTGATGTTTAACCTGCCCCGTATCCATCAAACTTTCCGCCATCGGGCCATTATCTACAGCATGAACCATCATACTGCGTTTCACCAGTTGATAAGTCCAGCCCCCAGGGCACGCGCCCAAATCGACAGCATACAAACCACTCGCCAGACGCTCTTCCCATTCGTCATAAGGAATGAAAACATGAAAAGCTTCTTCCAGTTTCAATGTTGAGCGACTCGGTGCATCTGAAGGAAATTTCAGCCGGGGAATGCCCATATAAAACGGTGAGTTATTATTACTGTAAGAATAACCAACATAACAACAACCCGGAGCAATAAAGAAAACGTGTATTACCGGGCGGTTAGCATTTTCTCTCATCTGCAAGATCTTTTCCTGACGCATCGCATTACGCAGCGGAACAGTGAATTTCCGGCAAAATTTCAGTAGCTCTTTGCTTTCGTTGGTATCAGGCACTTCAACCCGCAATTCACCGGCACGTTCCATGACACCCTGTAACATACCAATAATCGGGCTTATCCGATCTTCAGGAGATAAATCCCGCAATAATTCTCCCACGACCAGCATTTGACGGGCAAAAATCAACCCCCGGAATGATATCTCACGAATAAGGCGATCCGCATCTTCATGTTGATAACACTCAAACAAGACATAACCACTGTTCTCTTTCACCCGGGAAAAACCGTAAATCTCTTTTTGACCCGCTTTATCGGTGATTTCTGCTGCACACTCTTTTTCAAAACCAGGGCGGCAATATAAAGCAATTTTATTCATGGCAAAGCGCCGATTTCCTTAGACGCAAAGCGCCGATTAACACTAAGAACCAGCCGATAAGAAAGCTGAGTCCTCCAACTGGAGTAATATAAGCAAAAAATTTAATCTGCAATAAGGCCATACAATAGAGGCTGCCACTAAACAACAAAATGCCTACCGCGAAAAAGACCCCGCTCCAGTAAAACCAGAGAATAACTTTACGCATCAGCATGGCAGACATCGCCATCATTGCCAGAGTGTGGATACCTTGATATTGCAGACCGAGATCAATCCAACTTATCTGATATTTTGCCATCATAGGGGATAAGAAATGCGTCCCAATAGCACCAAACGCCACATAGAAAAAACCACTGAAGCCAGCAAAGATAAGCATTAAACGACTATTCACTGTTATCTTCCTTTTTCACATTATATTTGAGAGCTCTTACAGCCCGAATACCTTATGCTTTTCTTATTCATTGGTAATAAAGCCCAGTTTCTCCTGCTCACTGGCTGCCTGTGCCAGCACCCATTGCCGGAATGCCGCGATTTTCCCTACCTCAGCCTGATTGTCATGACAGACAAGGTAAAATGCATTCTTACTCACTAACACATCATTAAATGGACACACTAAACGCCCGGCATCAATTTCAGTCCGAGCCATAACATTATTTGCCAATGCAATCCCCTGACCATGAACCGCGGCCTGGATCACCATTGCACTATGGCTGAATATAGGACCTTGCTGAACATTTATCTGCTGCTGCATATCAAGCTGGCGTATATAAGCCTGCCAGTCACGGCGGGAAGAATCGTGTAACAATGTATGTCGTGCCAAATCTGCGGGAATTTTCAAAGGGTTTTCCCCAGTCAGTAGCGAAGGTGCGCAAACGGGGAGCAAATATTCCGCATAAAGACGATCCGTTCGCAACCCCGGCCAGTTTCCACGACCATAAAAGATAGCAACATCAACATCATCAGCGAGTTTATCTTCTTCTCTGTCTACCGCCTGTATCCTGACATCAATTCCCGGATAAGCTAAATTAAAGCCAGACAACCTTGGAACCAACCACTGAATAGCAAAACTGGGTGAAAGACTGACAGTCAAAGCACCTTTAGCACTTCGTGCCTGAAGTTTACACGTTGCTTCATTTATTGATGTGAATATTTCTTTAATATCCAGATAGTAGCTTTGCCCCTCTTCAGTCAACAATAATGATCGGTTGCGACGACGAAACAACTTCAAGCCAAGGAAATCCTCCAGACTTTTCATCTGGTGGCTAACTGCGGCCTGCGTCACAAATAACTCTTCAGCCGCCTTAGTAAAACTCAAATGACGCGCCGCAGCATCAAAAACCCGCAACGCATTCAGTGGTGGTAAACGTTTGGACATGTGAACCTTTATACAATGTTGGTGATACCGGTAACTCTTTATATTTAGTTATTAGTTTTTGTAATCCGAATCATTATAAATTGTCCATTGAGGATACACCAGTAAATCCCTATAGTGGCGCCACTTCCTAAGCCGGAACGAAAAGTGAATTAGTTGTAACACTATGAAACTTTTGGCTTTGTGGTTGTGATGTTGTGTTTGCAAGTTGTCTGGGAAACCGGACTGTGTAGCTTAGGCTACTGTTTTTTTCACTTCCTGTACATTTACCCTGTCTGTCCATAGTGATTTTTAATGCACCGCGATTGCGGTGCTTTTTTTGTCATAATAGCGGGAACATGGCAATATTATTCAATGTAACAACCTATCCATTTTCAGCCAGAAGCAAGCGGATCATCACCAATAGAATAATCTGATCAATAACCACGAAACCTAATTAAAACACTATGAAAAAGTTCGAACCAGAACAGTTCCGCCAACAATTCCCAGCCCTGCAACAACAAACTGTATTCCTGGATAGTGCAGCAACGGCCCTGAAACCACAAGCCATGATAAAGGTAACTCAGGATTATTATCAATACAGTGGTACTACTGTACATCGCAGCCAACACCATACAGCGCTGGAAATCACCTCTCGCTATGAAAATGCCCGGCAACAGGTTGCTGAACTCATCAATGCTCCAAAAGCTGAAAATATTATCTGGACAAAAGGTACAACAGAGTCTATCAATCTGGTTGCCCAAAATTATTTCCGTTACTATCTCCAGCCCGGAGATGAAATTATCGTTAGTGAGCAGGAGCACCATTCCAACCTGATCCCTTGGTTAATGCTGGCGGAACAAATCGGTGCCAGAGTGATTAAATGGCCTTTAGGCAACAGAAAATTGCCGGATATCAACACGCTGCCTGAACTCCTGAACAAACGCAGCCAATTGATAGCAATCAGTCAAATGTCTAATGTGACCGGCGGAGCTGTCGATCTGACTGCAATAACAAAAATAGCGCGCCAACATGATTGTCTGGTCGTTGTTGATGGTGCTCAAGGAGTTGTTCACAATCCCGTTGATGTTCAGCAATCTGACATTGATTTCTACGCGTTTTCCGCTCATAAGCTCTATAGTTCAAATGGCGTTGGTGTACTTTATGGCAAAAGTGAGTTACTTGATGCGATGTCTCCCTGGCAAGGCGGCGGAAAAATGCTTACCCACGCTTCATTCAGCGGTTTCACACCGGAAGCTGTACCATTCAGGTTTGAAGCGGGGACACCGAATGTTGCCGGTGTTATTGGTTTTTCTGCCACGTTGGAATGGCTAAAAGATATTGATATCGTCAAAGCTGAAGCCCATGCCGTCACACTCACTGACTATACCGAACACCAACTTTCCGCTTTACCCGGATTTATCAGTTATCGCATTGCCGGTTCCAGCCTGTTGGCTTTTAATTTTGCCGATATTCATCACAGTGATCTGGCGGCTATTTTAGCAGAACAAAATATTGCCTTACGCTCCGGTCAGCATTGCGCTCAACCACTGCTCGAGGCTTTAGGTATCAACGGTTGTTTGCGTGCCTCTTTTATGCCTTATAACAATCAACAGGATGCCGATTCTTTCGTTCAGGCAGTAAAATTCGGCCTTTCTCTGTTACAGGATGAATAAAATATGGCTCAAGCCGCAAAAAACCTGACCGCACCACATCCATTTGGCAAGGAAATTAGCCAACAACAGCTAGTTGAAACATTTAACCAATGCCGCCAATGGGAAGATCGCTATCGCCAGTTAATCCTGCTGTCCAAGAAACTGCCTACACTACCTGATAACTTGAAACAACAAGATATCGAAATGTCTGGCTGTGAAAACCGGGTTTGGTTAGGACATCAATTACTGTCAGATGGTTATCTGCATTTTTATGGCGATAGCGAAGGCCGCATTGTCAAAGGCTTGCTGGCGGTGATATTGACCGCGGTGGAAGGAAAAACACCGCAACAAGTTTTGGAAACTAACCTGTTGACGCTGCTCCACCAACTTGGGCTGGAGCAACAGTTAAGCGGCTCACGGTTGAACGGCGTGAAATTGCTGATTCATACGGTGCAAAACACCGCAAAAAATTATACTAAAGCGCCCCCTGACGTTGAGCTTTAGCAACCATCTTTTTCAGAACATGGGAAACCGCAACAAATCCGAATGTCGCCGTGACCATTGTTGCGGCACCAAAACCCGATGCGCAATCCATGCGTTTCGTCCCCTCCGCGGTACTTTTAGCGGCACAAACAGAGCCATCACTCTGTGGATAAACCAACTGCTCAGTTGAGAACACACAATCAATTCCCAACTTGCCTTTACCGTTCTTCACAACGTGATAATCAGATTTCAGCCTTTCCCGTAATTTAGCCGCTAAAGGGTCCTGAATCGTTTTCGCCAAATCAATAACCTGAATTTGTGTAGGGTCAAGTTGTCCACCCGCCCCACCAGTTGTTACCAACGGAATTTTATAACGACGACAATAAGCCAACAGCGCCGCTTTTGGCCTGACACTATCGATCGCATCAATGACATAACTGAATCCAACCGCCATCATCTCTGCAACATTATCCGGCGTGAGAAAATCATCAATACACGTTACTTTACACTCAGGATTAATCGCCAGAATACGTTCAGCGATCACTTCCGTTTTTGGTTGTCCAATATGCTGTTTTAAAGCATGCAACTGGCGATTAGTGTTAGTGATACAGACATCATCCATATCAATCAGGGTAATCGCGCCTATTCCTGTACGAGCTAACGCCTCGGCTGCCCAGGAACCCACCCCACCGATACCCACGACACAAACATGGGAATGAGAAAACAAAGAAAGCGCTTTTTGGCCATATAAACGGGCTGTACCCGCAAAGCGCTGCATATATGCATCAGAAAGAGAAGTTTGCATCACTGAATATCAATCCTGAAAACCTGTTATAAAATTTGTGGAAAGGAATTACTGATTTACCGTTAGCATAACAGGCTGCTCTTCTTTCAGCACCCAAACCCGGCCGTAGTGATTATAGAAACCCGCTGCGATACCAGCCTCATCACCAATACCATGATAGATATCGAAATGATGTCCCTTTATTGCGCCGCCGACATCCAGTGCAATCATCAGGCGCATCTGGTACTGACCGGTAAATTTACCCTGGTTATCCAGCAAAGGTATCTCCGCCAGCAATGTTGTTCCTGGTGGAACAAGCATTTTATCAGCGGCCACAGCGGCTTTTGCAATCAGAGGAACGCTACTCGCTCCCCGCACCGAGGCATACACTTCGGGTTTAAAAAAGACAAATGATGGATTCTGTTCTAGCAGCTTACGAACCTCTGCCTCACTGTGCGATTCAGCCCATTTGCGAATCGCCAGCATAGAGATATCTTTCTGCGCGATTTCTCCGCGTTCAACCAGCAGCCTGCCAATACTCCGATAAGCCTGTCCATTCTTACCCGCATAACTCAAAAAGGTCAGCGGCTCGCCGTCACCAAAATCGACATAACCACTGCCCTGCACTTCCATAATAAAATTATCAATCAGAGAATTACTATAGCCAATGATCAGGTTGGAACTGAGGGCGCCATTGTATATCGCAGCCCGGCTTGGTAAATGATATCTGCTTTTAGACGGCATACGGTACAAGGGATATCTAAACTCCCCCTGTTTAACGCGGCGGGCCTGTAACACCGGCGTATAATAACCCGTGAATTGGACATTACCGTAATTATCCACACCTTCCATCTGGTAAGCGCGTAAATTAAACAAATTTAATTTACTGGTTGCACCGCCAGCCAGTACCCAATTCTGAACTGCGTCAAAAGTTGAGCTATTACGGCTATACAGGCGGGGAGCAGATTGACTGATAAGCATAACCTGCTCTGAAAAATCTTTAGCATTAACCGGCCTGCCCTGAGCATTGGGCTGATTAACCAGCAATAAATCCTGAGTGATATGACCATCTTTATATTGTTGGCCCTGAGCTGTTGGACGGGAATGACATCCAACTAACAGTGAAATCACGATCCCACACAGAAAATACTTACTCCAGAATGTCATTGCTGCTTTCTCTCTTACCGACATTGCCTAACGGCGAACAATACCAAACCAACAAAAATAATGAAACTTACTACAAAAAAATGACTTAATGAAACAGCGACACAAACGAATACAAAAACACCAACATGCAGAGTAACTAATCAAAAAAGTAACGAAACAAACAATTTTTAATAAAAAAACTTGCAACAGATCTGATCCTGAGTATAGTGCCCGCATCGGACGCGGGGTGGAGCAGCATGGTAGCTCGTCGGGCTCATAACCCGAAGGCCGTCGGTTCAAATCCGGCCCCCGCAACCAACACAATGAAATAGTTCGATATTTGCGAATGAGGAACCTATTCCGGCAGGTATTAATAATGCAGGAAAACGAAAAAATGGGTTCTCAACGGACGCGGGATGGAGCAGCATGGTAGCTCGTCGGGCTCATAACCCGAAGGTCGTCGGTTCAAATCCGGCTCCCGCAACCAATTTTTGCAATTCAAAGTATCAAAACGGACGCGGGGTGGAGCAGCTTGGTAGCTCGTCGGGCTCATAACCCGAAGGTCGTTGGTTCAAATCCGGCCCCCGCAACCAATTCTTAATGCGTTTCAGCATACAAATTCCAAAAACAACTTCTGGATGGTTTTACCTCCACCGTATTTGCCTATCTGTACTCAGTTCAATTACGAATATCCACCTATAGTCATTTCGAGCTTTCGTTATCGTTTATAAACGATAACGAAAGCTATGAACGAAATACGACACTATATCGACAACAACGGACGTGACCTCTTCGGAGAATGGCGAGAACAGGTACGTGACACCAAGGCTCAAATTGCTATTGACCGACGCCTCATACGCATGGAGCTGGGCAACTTTGGCGACCACAAGCCCCTGTCCGAAGGTGTCTGGGAACTACGTATCGACGTAGGGCCAGGGTATCGGGTCTATTGGCTTAACTATCGTTCTGCTACTCTGCGGCGGCGATAAACGCAAGCAGGACGCGGACATAACCCGAGCCAGTGAATACTGGCGCGAATGGAAAAACAGCAACAAATAGGAGAACGAGTAATGAAAGACAGATCACACAACGACGCAATGGCCGAAGTGTTCCGCAAAAATCCAGCTTACGCAATCGAGCTACTCAACAGTATCCTTGAGGATAGAGAACAAGCCGAGCTACTGATTGCTCTTCGCCAAATGACCAAAGCCTTCGGCGGCATTCGTAACGTGGCCAAGGAAGCCGAGTTGAATCCGAACCAACTCTATCGCACCTTGTCGGCCGAAGGCAACCCAGAGGTCAGAAATCTAAGCACAATCCTGCGTGTCATGGGATTACGCCTGGCAGTTCAACCGATCATTACCCACTAGCAGAGGAAGGGAGTATAGGCTAAAAGAAAATAACCTCCCTTCCCTTTTCAGTGTTAAAAATAATCCGCTAAGATACGTTTACATTGCCACCATTACTAAAATACGCTTTGATACCGGCGAAAATGGACTCCGCTACCTGCTGCTGGAAGCGCGCTGTTTTCAATTTTCGTTCCTCTTCAAGGTTACTGATAAACGCAGTTTCTACCAGAATAGAGGGGATATCCGGTGCTTTCAGTACCGCAAACCCAGCCTGATCCACCCGGTTCTTATGCAATTTATTCACCTTACCCATGCGCTTGAGCACTTCACTGCCAAATTTAAGGCTGTCATTGATTGTCGCAGTCTGTAGCAAATCAAACATGGCATGATCCAGATACTTATCACCGCTTTTACTTACACCACCAATCTGGTCAGCTTCATTTTGCGTTTGGGCCAGAAAACGTGCGGTATTACTGGTTGCGCCTTTAGTAGAAAGTGCAAAAACCGAAGAGCCACGTGCAGCCCGGTTAGAAAAGGCATCAGCATGAATAGAAACAAATAAATCAGCCCGCATTTTACGTGCTTTTGCCACCCGGACTTTTAGCGGGATAAACACATCTTCATTACGAGTCATATACACTTTCATGCCCGGTTCACGCTGAATAATAGTTCGCAATCGACGGGCGATTTGCAGAACAACGTCTTTCTCGCGGGTTTTATATTTGCCGATAGCGCCGGGATCTTCCCCACCATGCCCAGGATCGAGCATAATAACAATTGGCCTGTCTTTACCTGCTTTACCTGACTTCGGTATTTCTGCCGGTAAGTCTTCAGCCAAATTACCTTTATTATACTCTTCAAGCAGAGCAAGTAATGGGTCATCATCCTTATTTGCTCCCGCTGCGGGATAAATATCCAAAACCAAACGGTGCTTAAATTCCGCCACGGGTTTCAAAGTAAACATATGTGGGCTGACCGATTGTTTAACTTCAAACACCAGACGGACCGTTTTAGGATCAAACTGCCCCGTCCTGACCAGTTTAAGATAAGGATCGCGGGATTGAACCTGCTCTCCCATACCTTTTAGGGTATGATTTAATTGCACATCTTCGAGATCAACCACAATTCTGTTTGGATTTTTCAGCGTGAACTGACGATATTTGAGTGGAATATTGGACTCAAGAGTCACACGGGTATAACTGGATGCAGGCCAAATACGAACCGCAATAATTTTTGATGACGCTGCATAACCCACTTGGCTGACACTAAGCAACCACATTGCTGCGGCTCCCTGCAACAAGCGACGCCGTGACAGATTAAAATCTGAATGACTCATCTACTATTCATTCCATTCATAAAATACAAATATTCAAGGTGATATTCAACTCAGGAAACAACCAAGTGAAAAACGCTAACCAACATTATGCTGCCATCAGTAATAAGTATTTTATATTTGGCAAATTATTCACGTCCACATATATATCGCAATGTTTTTGTTTTAATTGCCTCTTGCCATTTTCTTTCAAAAGGAATAAAAATACATAAATTACGAATAAAAATTCAATCGAGGGTCTGTTATGAAAGAACGCAGCACCGAATTAGTTGAGGGATTTCGCCACTCGGTTCCATACATCAATGCACACCGTGGCAAAACTTTTGTTATCATGCTTGGCGGAGAGGCTATTGCTCACGAGAACTTCCCGAACATCATCAACGACATCGGATTACTGCATAGTTTAGGCATCCGGCTGATAGTCGTTTATGGTGCCAGACCTCAAATTGAACAAAACCTTGCAACCCATCATTATGAACCGATTTACCACAAACACACCCGCGTTACCGATAATAAGACATTAGAATTCGTCAAACAATCTGCTGGCTTACTACAACTGGATATCACTGCACGTCTTTCTATGAATCTGAATAATACCCCGTTACAGGGAGCAAATATTAATGTTGTCAGCGGTAACTTTATTATTGCTCAACCCCTTGGTGTTGATGATGGTGTGGATTATTGCCACAGTGGAAAAATTCGCCGTATTGATGAGGCAGCTATAAATCGTCAGTTAGACAATGGTGCAATAGTGCTCATTGGTCCGGTTGCAGTTTCCGTTACCGGCGAGAGTTTTAATCTGTCATTTGAAGAAGTTGCTACTCAATTGGCTATCAAGCTACAAGCTGAAAAACTAATTGGTTTCTGCTCTACTCAAGGCGTACAAGGCAAAGACGGAAAAATTCTATCTGAAATTTTTCTTAATCAGGCGCCAGATCTCATTAAAGAGCTGGAAGCTGAAGGTGACTATTATTCAGGTACAGCCTGTTTTTTACGGAGTGCCATAAAAGCTTGCCGTCGTGGCGTTCACCGCAGCCACTTATTGAGTTATCAGGCAGATGGTTCTCTGGTTCAAGAATTATTCTCCCGTGATGGTATTGGTACTCAAATAGTCATGGAGAGCGCGGAACAAATACGCAGAGCGAATATTAATGACATCGGCGGTATTCTCGAACTTATTCGTCCGTTGGAACAGCAAGGCATTTTGGTTCGCCGTTCAAGAGAACAACTTGAGAGAGAAATAGATCAATTCATCATTATTGAACGCGACAACCTGACTATCGCCTGTGCTGCCCTTTACCCCTATCCTGGTGAGAAAATTGGGGAGATGGCTTGTTTAGCGGTTCATCCTAAATACCGGAGTTCTTTAAGAGGTGAAGAACTTATGAACCGCATTACAGATCACGCGAAACAGCTCGGATTGGAAAAACTTTTCGTCCTGACTACCCGCAGCATTCACTGGTTCCAGGAACGGGGTTTTGAACCGGCGGAAATCTCAATGCTGCCAATTCAGAAACAAGTGCTATACAACTACCAACGTCGCTCTAAGATTCTTATGTTGAATTTGGAGCCACTGTAATGAGCTGATTAATGTTGAAAAATAACTCATTACCATTGGGAAAACGTCCTGTCTGGCGATCGATCAGATCGCCTAAACCGGGTTCGATTTTCTCTGACTAAAATATAGATCCCAGGGAACGCCGATAATGCCCTCAGCGATACCCTGAGCCAGCATTTCCATCAGTTTGGCAAATAGGAAAAAACCGCGTACTGCTGGCAGATGTAATCCATTTGGACAAGTGATGCACTCTATCCATCACCTGTTTGAACCCATCCATATAGTCATAACAGGTTTTCAGTAATTGTGCATCGCCGGTTTCGGTAAGCGGATGGCATTGACTTAATCTCAAAGGCTTCGCCATCAACGGTGTTACCTACTCACCCTAGACCCCTATTACAGATGTTTATGTGGATCTTGCGCCTGATGCAACACCGCCAACACTTCGATACCAGTCGGAACTTCCCGATAGTAAATAATGTGGCTCTCAACGGGAAAACTCAGCACACCATAGTGAAGATCTTCACTACGATCACGACCGGGCGAGGGGTGACGATCAAGAATTTCCGTCATAGTCACACGCAATGAAGTTGCATAAGCCTCCGCGATATTCGCCCCCCACCGGCGCATGGAATAGAGTTTCATTGCACGAATATGCTCTCTGGCCTTCTTAGTAAACCGAACACTCATCCTTAAGCCTTACCCTCAAGCTCATCAGCCGTCAACGGTGCAAACACATCATCAATACTATGCAATTCGCCACGGTCAGCTTGTGCAATAGATTCAGCCAGAACGGCTTTTAAACTCTGTAGCTTGAGCTGCGCGAACTGGTCATACTCTTCAGGAGAAATGACCACGGCCACACGCTTACCATGCTTACTAATTTCCACAGGCTCACGCTGCACCTTCATAAGCAGATCACCAAACTGGTTCTTAGCTAATTGTGCGGGAATAACTTCCATACATCACCTACCGTCTAAAATGGCTTGAATAGCCATTATAGCTAAACGTGCAAAAAATCACCAGCAATCAAAAACAGCCTAGCTAACAGATCCTCAACGAAATAGATGTGGGGACACGGATCTGTCGGGAGCTGGATGCGGTAATTCTGCAAGTCCGGTTCTGAGGAGGGGCCTACCTGGGTGACCGGGTAGGTCTACTCATCCCAGGACCCCTAAGACATTCCTGCAAAAGTTAAAAGAACACTTTTCCTTATTTTATCTTCAGCCTTAAGTTAAAATAATGTGCAGTCTTATTTTAACTTTAAGCTATGCGAATAAGGAGTAAAAAACCTTGCAACGCGGATCTACAGGTCACTATGTCCCAAGATTGCTGGCGGTGTCGCCTGCCAGGCTTTTGTGCCTCATCCTCTACCACCGGTACCGCCGCTTGATATTAATAGCAAATTGCAACGACGAATCAATGAGGCCATGTTAGCACTGGGTCGATTAGACGCGATTAGTACGTTATTACCAGACGCGCATCTATTTCTTTACAGTTACGTCCGTAAAGAAGCCGTTATGTCCTCTCAAATTGAAGGTACTCAATCGTCCCTCAGCGATCTAATGTTGTTTGAAATGGAAGGGATGCCTGGTGTGCCAATGGATGATGTACAAGAGGTATCTTGTTACGTTAATGCTTTATCATTAGGTGTACAACGTATTCAAGAGTCCTATCCCATCACTTTTCGTTTAATCAAAGAACTATATACCGCTTTAATGACATCAAGGAGAGGTATAAGCCGTGGACCTGGAGAGTTCCGTCAAAACCAAGTGTGGATCGGTGGTCATCGTGCTGATGAAGCTACTTTTATCCCGCCTCCGGCTAATGAATTGGCTGATTGTTGGGCCGCATTGGAGAAGTTTATTAACGATGTTCCTGAGCCGACAGATCCATTGATAAAAGCAGCTTTAGCTCATGTTCAGTTTGAAACTATCCATCCATTTATGGATGGTAATGGTCGGTTAGGACGCTTATTAATTCCCTTAATTTTGGTGGAAGCAAAGGTTTTGAGTCAGCCTCTTCTGTATCTATCCGTCTTTTTTAAAAAACATAGACAAACCTACTATGAACGTCTGCAACAAGTCCGCATAACTGGGGATTGGGAAGCGTGGTTACTATTTTTTGTTGATGCGATTACGGCTACAGCGACACAAGCAGTCAATATCGCCCAACAACTTTATCAGTTACACCGTGAGCACAAAAAACTGTTGCAGCCATTAGGGCGTATAGAGAATTCAGCGAGCCAGATATTGGATGCGTTATTTGAGCATCCTATCGTCAACATTAATAAATTGGTGCAACTTACAGGGCTGACACCGGCAACAATTGGTAAGGTTATGGAACGCTTATCTCAGGCTGATCTCGTATTGGTCTCTGAACTTACCGGCCAAAAACGCAATCGCGTGTATGCTTATAACCGCTATATAGAAATTTTAAACCAAGATTTTTAACAAAACCATATTAATATCACATGGCAGGATTCCACTTTATTTATCCTGTCATGTGATATTTATTTATCAGCGATTCTATACTCCACTTATTTTACATTTACCTAACTTGCCATAATCATTTAAAATCACGAATACAGAGGTATTAAATCTTTTATATCAAATTTATCTTGATAAATCAGTCTATAAATCGTCTCATGATGCAAAGATATCCCTTTATGTTGCTTCAAATAATCAGCCACTTGTTCAGGACTTAAGTCTTTTCAAATTAACCGTTTTATCCATCTTTTGACTTCCGGCGTTATTTTCACCGCTTTCTTAGCAAAATGACGACGAGCCAGTCCCTTCAAAATGAGCCTGTTCAGGGCAGTATGTCTGGACTTCTTGGTTTCTCTTCAATTCTCTGCTGATGGTCGACGGGCTTCGCTTAAGTAACTGAGCAATGAAACACTGTGAAAAACCCGCTTCTTTTAAACTGGAAAGCGGGTATCTTTCTGTTTCGGTTAGTTGTGTATAGGTCATAGTGCGTTTTCATGTGGTGGGAAAGATACCGACTCTAGCAACTGGCCCCTTTCTGAAAAATTGCACTTATTAGTCTAATCAGCAAAATATATCTTTGACTTCCATTTAACTATTATTTAATGCCAAATAATTACAAATTAAAGTCATAAATTCCGCTTGATCACATTGAGGCAGTTAATTCTAACCCATTAAATTTCTCATCGTTATTTATTATATCCCGCAAAAAATCTTCAATTTGATCAGAATAAAATTTCGTTATTAAAAGAAAATAAGTGCATTCTTCCTTCCCTTTCCCATTCTCCCATTCGTATGGTAATTAACCAAATTGTTGCACACTGTCCAAAGGAGGATAACGACTGATGGCCGCTGAAAAACACTATGCCGTCATTGACGGCGCCAGCGAACCCCGATTGTTCTTTGTTCTGGAACATGTTAATCCCCCGGTGACCTGTCTTTATAATGA
>NZ_PUJV01000020.1:0-69032 GCF_011189495.1 Photorhabdus stackebrandtii | reverse complement strand
TTGCTGCGATATTGTCCAGAACACGTTGTTTGATTACTGGGCATGTTGCCAGCCCCAGAGGATCAACCCATCCGGTGGGATTATGGACGTACGAATAGGGATTCAGGCCCCCATTCAGCCCAATCGGGTCGGTGCTGAGGTAACACCCGCCTTCCGGCAAATAATACCTGAACCGGTTATAGAATAAACCACTTTCCTCATC
Source organism: Photorhabdus stackebrandtii (assembly GCF_011189495.1). NCBI lineage: Bacteria > Pseudomonadati > Pseudomonadota > Gammaproteobacteria > Enterobacterales > Morganellaceae > Photorhabdus > Photorhabdus stackebrandtii. The sequence continues at coordinate 68,830 of NZ_PUJV01000020.1, read as the reverse complement.
GAAAATTTGCCCGGCAAACCGCAGGCCCGGATCCAGCGGCATGTCTTCCGGCAGCGCCAGGTTCAGCCCGTACAGCGACTGTTTCGGCTGCCGCCACACCCGTTTACCGGCCGGGTTAAACAGCGCCAGCGGCTCACCGGTCGGCGCACTCACCGCATACTGGGTCTCAATCTCCCCCACCATCAGCTCCACCCGGTTGTCCAGATTGAGGGTAAACTGCCGGGTCTGCTGGGCCATCAGCTCCCAGCCGTCAAACACCAGATGGCGGATGATTTTCAGCCGCCCATGCTGGTATTCACGGATTTCCGCCGGCACATCCCCGTCCCACAGATACGTGGTCAGTTTACCGGTCTGGATACAGCGCTTTTCGGTGCGCCGCCCAAAAGCATCATAACGATATTCCCACCGATGACCATCCGGGGTGATGAGGCCGGTCAGCTGGTTCTGACTGTTCCAGCGGTATTTCGTCACCGCCAGCCGGTAGCCTTCGGCTAAAAACTGTTTCTCCTGCATACGACCGGCCAGGTCGTAAACAAACCGGTGCGAGCCCACCCAGTTCAGGCGGTGACCCTCCTGGTAAAGGGTCTCCCCCATAATCTCCTGTACCCCGTCAAACCGCCGGGACGGGTAACCGGTTGCATCATACTGATAATGTTCGCGCAGGTTGCGCCCGTCACTCACCGAGACCACCTGGCCGTTGCCGTTGAGGAGATAGCGCAGCTGCTGTCCGTCATCACGGGCCGCAGTCAGGTTCAGGGCCGCATCGTATTCATACTGTCTGGCCAGACTGGCATGGGCGGGTTCGCCAATCTCCTCCAGCTCAGCCGGCCGGAAAAGATGGGGGTTGCCGCCCGCGCGCTGTGCAGTCAGTAACCCCATCAGGTTATACTGCTGGCGCACAATGAAGCCGCTGTCGGTGTAACGCCCGGTATCCCGTCCCGCCTCATCCCGTGACACCGTCAGGGGCGGCAGATGGTCTAACGTCAGCCCGGTCAGCTCCCCGGCCCGGTTAATCTGTATCCGGGTTTGCCAGTGTTCCGGGTGGGTCTGTCCGGTAAAGCGTGAGGGGCCGGTTACCGGGTCTGTTTCGCCGGTGAACAGCTGCCGCTCGACGGTGCGGTTGTCCGGGTAGTGACGCTGAATTTCCCCGTGCGGCTGGATTTCCCGGACTATCCGGTCCTGTTCGTCGTAGTCAAACTGTAAGGTGCTGTCCGGGGCGTCAACCCTCAGCAGGCGTCCGGCGATATCATACTGGTAACGGGTGGTGCCCTCCGGGGCATGCAGGGCGGTGAGGCGCTGAGCGGCATCATAGTCATAACGGGTAACCGTCTCTGCCCCGTCCCGTTTTTCAATGCAGTTCCCCGACCGGTCATAGCGATAGTGCCAGCGGGTACCGGCATAATCCTGCTCGGTGACGACCCGGCCCTGCGCATCCAGGGTGTAGGTGTAGCGTTCCCCCAATGGGTTAATGACCCCGGTCAGTTGCAGGGTATCGGCATCATAGCGGTACTGCCAGCGATGGCCTTCGCCGTCCCGCCGGGCTACCGGCAGGTCAAACGGGCCGTATTCCACCTGCCAGGCCACCCCACGCGCATCGGTCCAGCGGGTCAGGTTCCCGTGGCGGTCATGGTCAGCCTGCTCCAGGGCGTTGTCGGGCCGGTCGCTGACGGCCACCCGGTGATGCCGGTCATAACGCCAGCGCCACAGTGCCCCGGCGGCGGTCAGGCTGCGTAACCGGTCCTGGCTGTCATAGCCCAGACTGACGGTGCGGTTCTCTTCATCAAACAGCCTGACCAGTCGCTGATGGGTATCATATTCCTGTGTACGGCGGTTGCCGTCCGTGTCTTCTTCCGCGGTTACCAGGCCGAAGGCATTGCGGGTCAGGGTGGTTTTCCGGCCATCCGGGGCAATAAATCCGGCTGGCTGGCCCTGTTCATCATACAGTGGCAGCCAGGTGCGGTGCAGCGGGTCGGTCATGCCGGTCAGTTGCAGGGTGTCGGCATCATAGCTGTACTGCCAGACGGCCCCGGTCGCCTCGGTGAAGGACGTGACCCGACCCGTATCCGCCAGGTAGGTCAGGGTCAGGGTTTCCCCCAGGGGAGAAATCTGCTGCACCAGATTGCCCCCGTCGTCATAGTGGTAGCGGGTCACGCTGCCGTCCGGGGTGTGGACTGCGGTTATCAGATTCAGGTCATTGTAATGCCAGGTGGTGGTGTGCCCCTGCGGGGTGGTGGAGCGGGTGATACCGGGGGCATAGTCCAGGCGGACCGGGTAGAAACCGCCGGCCCCGACACTGTCGGTACAGCGCCCCTGTTTATCGTAGCGGTAATCCACCCAGGTCTGGTCCCCGTCAGACCAGCGGCTTATCAGGCCCTGCGCGTTATATTCATAGTACAGGTGGAAATGCTGGGTGCTGTCGGCTTCGGCCAGCCGGCCATGGTCATGGTAGTGATAGCGGGCCATCACGGCCTGTAACCCGTCATCGGTACGCAGGATTTCGGTCAGTTGCCCGTTCAGGTTATAACGCAGTGTCAGCGCCGGTCCGTCACTGTGGATGACCTGGGTCAGTTGATACTGCGGGTTGTAGAGAAACTGCAGCCGGTTGTGATAGATGTCCCGGTGTTCGGTCAGCCGCCAGCGTTGGGGCGCATCGGCGGCAACCGGCGCGGGCAGGGCAAAATACTTGCGGACCGGGGAGTCACGGTGACTGAGGATATAGCCCTGTTCGCCCCGGCTCAGGGTAAAATCCGGGTGGTCCGGGTTAATACTGTGCGTACAGGTGGCCGGTAAGGCAAAACAGAGTGACGCGCCTTCGGTGGTGCAGATTTCGACCCGGTCGCCGGTGGTGAGGGCGCATTCGGAGAAGCTGTCGGTCCAGCCCGGTCCGAGCAGGCCCTGCTCCCCGGGGGTCCAGCTGCGCAGAAACACCAGCGGCAGGGTCTGGCCGAGGGTGATATCGGTGCGCTGGTCGAATAACTGGCCGGTCGTGACGTCAATCGGGTCGCCGGTGAAGAACTTTTTGGTGCTTTCCCGGTAACGTCTCACCCCCCGGGTTTCTTTAAAGGCGGTTTTGGCGCAGGAAATCGTTTTACCGGCGACGATTTTCCCGACGTGCCGGGCCCCGGCTCTGGCCCCGTTCAGCACGGCCTGCTGGCCGGTTTTGGTGAACAGTTTACCGAGGCCTTTAAGGGCCCCCCGGGAGGGCGGCACCAGAAACTCAACGGCCATCAGAATGGCCCGCTGCCAGGCGGAGAACTCTTCGGCAACGGCTAAGTAGGTGCCCTGACCGGAACCGATAAACACGGTTTTGGCCCCGGCTTTGATGGTGGCGCCGCAGACCAGTTTGTCATCCACCCGGGCGGCCGGGGCACCGTTGATAAACACGGTTTCACTGCCCTGGGCAATCAGGGGCGGCGCCGGGTGTTTAGTGCAGCCAGCGGTATCGACGGTGGCCCGAGCCGCGGCTTTCCCTTCAATAAACACATCCGGGGAGCCGGTCAGCAGTACGCCACTGGGCGGGCCGATACTGTCGACCATTTTGGTGACCGCCGAACTGGCGGCACTGATGACCTTCCCGAGGGCCAGGGTACCGGCGGTGCCGAGTGCAAGGACCGCGACGGTGGCTAATCCGCCGGTGCCGACCACCACCGCGGCAGCCACGGCAAACACGGCGGCACTTATCAGGGCACCGGTAATGGCGCCGGCGAGTGCGCCGAGGAAGCTGGCATGTTTAATCGGGTCGCCTGCGCGGGCAGCCGCCGGGCCGGGAGCGCCCTGTGGGGGGGCAACCGGTGCAGTATGTAACGCGCCGACCCGGGCAATCCGGGTGACGATGTCATCGCCAAGTGACATGTTGAACCTCCTGTCAGATTATCCGGCGGCCTGGAAGCTGTCGATAACCGCCAGCAGTGCATCGCGCTGACCGTCTGCAAAGGGGGCGGGGGAGGTCAGGTTGAAGGTCAGCAGCTGCGGCCCGCGGATTTGCAGGACGACGGTCTGGTACATGTCGCCTTCCGGGCTTGTCCACTGGTAATCGAGCCGGCGGGCGGGTTGCTGGCTGAGGGTGATGTCACTGCGCTGGTGTTCCTGATAACCGGGCAGGTGAGTGCGAAACTGGGCCAGGGTCTGTTCATAATAAGCGGTGTTATCCATGCCGGTGGGGACTGGTGTGCGGCTGACCACCAGATTAATGCCGCTGTCATCGGGCAGCACGAAGACGTTCATGGATTCATCCCGCCAGTTGGCGGGGAGCGTCAGGGTGCCTTCATTCATCTGATACAGGGTGTTTGTCATGCTGTTTTTCCGTTATTGAGTGAAATAATGTATTTAAAGGTGTTGTTCATGGGGCAATACCGGTCAGTTGACATTGACCTGTTTGCCGTTAATGGTGATAGTGGCGCCCTGAATCCGGATATTGCCGGCGCTGTCGAGCGTGATGCTGCCGCCGGCGGTCGCAATCTCGATACCGCCGGCCCGGGACTGTATCTGGATATTATTTTTCACGTTCAGCAGGCTGTCTTTTTCCACGGTGATTTGCCGCAGGCCGGTTATTGCACTGACTTCATCGCCGGTCACTTCTTTATGGCGGTTCTTCCTGACGGAAAGTATCTGGTCATTGCCGATGCTTTCGGTGTGGTTGTGCATGACCCGGGTTTCGCGGTCATTGAGCACCACGGTGTTCATGTCGCGCTGAGCATGTAAAGACAATGCTTCACTGCCTTTGGCATCCTCAAAGCGCAGTTCGTTGTAACCTTCCCCCTTGTGGGTTTTTGAGCGGAAGGCCATCTGGGTTTTGCTGCCCGGCAGGGTGCCCGGCGGGAGATTGCTGGCATGATAGGTGCGCCCGGTGACAATCGGCTGGTCCGGGTCGCCGTTGAGAAAGTCCACCACGACTTCCTGACCGATACGCGGGATAGCCAGCATGCCCCAGCCCTGGCCGGCCCAGGGCTGTGTCACCCGTATCCAGCAGGAGCTGTGGTCATCACTCTGGCCGTCACGGTCCCACAGGAATTGCAGCCGGATACGGCCGTACTGGTCGCAGAAGATTTCTTCGCCTGCCGGGCCGACCACTTTGGCAATCTGCGGGCCGTCTATCACCGGTTTGGTGCGCGGGGCCGGGCGCCAGTGCTGATGAACGGGGATAAAGGTGAACTGGTTGCTCATGAGGGTGCCTGACTCCCCGCCGGCCTGTTCCAGCGCCTGCGGCTGACTGCCGGAGTGGGCGACGCTGACCAGCTGCCAGAGCTGGTTAAGGTCATCCCGGGGATGGTCAGTGAGGGTGAACAGGACGCCTGGCAGCATTGCGGCGTGGTTACTGTCCCCGTGACCGGTCAGGGCGTCATTGCGCAGGGCTTCGAGCCGGTAGCGGGTGAAATCGGCACCGTGCTGCTCGTCTTTGAAGCGGCCGGGGAAATCAAAGTGTTCATAGCCGGTGTGCTGGAGGTGTTGTTCCCGCATATGGTGGCGGAACTCGGCGGCCCAGACCGGGTTTTTGAAGGTGTAATCCTTCAGTTCCACGGAGGCCGGCCGGACCTGAGCCTGGCGGGTCAGTGCGGTGACGCACAGCTGCTGTGCGTCGGTGGCCTCACCGGGGTGATAAGGTAATACCGGGCCTTTAGCAAGAGCCCCGGCAGCGTCGGCGAACACCAGGGTGTTTTTGTTCCCGTTGAACTCAAAGAAGTAAAAAATGCCTTCTTCGGCGGTCAGTCGTTGCAGAAAATCAAAATCAGTTTCCCGGTACTGGACACAGAATTCCCGCTCCGGGTGCGGGTCACGCAGCCTGAACGCCACATCGCGGACGCCGCTCTCTTTGAGCAGGGTGGTGAGAATGGTTTTGATATCCTGTCGCTGAAAGATACGGGCATTCTGGCGCAGGGTGGTGCGCCACATATCGGGACGGATAGTCATCTCATAGCGGGTCTGATGTTTCCCGGTGTTGCCCTGAACGAAGCTGGCGACCATGCCGGTGACGGTGCGCTCGATTTTGCCTGCGCGCAGGATGGCGAGGGTGGCGCTTTTATCGAGGACGGCGGCGAAATCGATGGCCGGGTCAGCACTGGCTAAACTGACCGCCAGCTTAAACGGGGTAGACAGGCTTTCACTGAGTGAAAAGCCGGCGACGACAAAGGTGTGGGGTGGCAGTCTGCCGGCGGTGAGGGTGAACTGCAACCCGCCGGCACTTTGAGTATTCATCCGGTCAGCGATGTGTTGGGCCAGCTGCCCGGCAGTTTTTTTCTGAAATGACATAGAAGGGTTCCTTCTCTGAAGTTATGGATGGTTTTTCTCAGGGAGCCCGGTCAGCCCGGCGTCTTTTTGCAATGCGTAGTAGCGGCTGAGCAGGGCGTTAAAGCGGTCGTCGGTCTTTTTTCTCAGCGCCGGTGAAACGGGGTGCCCCTGTTCGACCGCCGCGGCGAACTGGCGCAGCAACTCTTCCAGCGGCACCTCGCGGTTGTGGCTGGTCTGAATCTGATAAATCGCAGTTTTCAGGTAAGAGAGGGTGAAGCTGCCGCGGTTGCGCTCCTGAGCCAGGAGTTTATCGGCTAACTGCTGGAGCTGATGCCGGGTCTGATGCCAGCTGCCTGCGAGCGGGGCGTTATCCAGTCGCACGGCCTGTAACTGTTGCCAGCGGGCGGTTTCACGCTGCTGTTCGCGGTCCTGCGGCCAGGTTTTCTGTGCCATGGCGGTCAGCTGTTCGGCGTTTTGCAGCACCACCAGCGGGGAGGTGTCCGCTAACCGGGTTAACTGTTGTTCATAGGCTGGCAGGTCAGGCTGGTACAGCCAGGCCAGTCGTGCGCCGTCCGGCGTGCCGGTCAGGGCCGTGAGCTGTTGTTGCAGCGGCCGGTAAAACCCCAGCCAGCTGCCGGTCAGGACAAACGCGCCCAGCAGGACGCCCAGTCCGAAGCCCTGTAAGGCACTCATCCGGGGCGGCGGCTCAGGGAAACGGACCTGGACTTTGGGCTGATGGCTGTCGTAGCCGGGGTCACCGTCGGCTTCCGGCTCAGCCGGCTCCGGTTCTGTGTTGACCAGGTAGACCAGCGGCGGCATCTGGACCGGTTTAGCCGCCGGTTTGGGCAGGATACGGGTATTTTCCAGTTTTTTTGCGGTGTTCTGGAAAAACCACAACAGGTTTTCGACTTTGGGCAGGCGTTTCAAATCAGACTGCTGGAGCCGGTCAACTATCAGCTGTAAGGCCCGCTCAGCCCGGTAAATCATGCGCAGGTCGCGGGCGGTGTAGTCGTGCTGGCGCAGGACGTTGCTGCTGCGGGTGTTAAACCAGTCGAGCATTTCGGTGCGGACCGTGGGTTGTGGCGGCCACAGTGCATCCCACTGGCTGACCATCACGCCGGCCAGCAGTTCACAGCCTTCGGTAAAGCCGGCCAGGCCGCTCAGTTGCATCCGGGCCAGGGTGTAGTAAATCGCACTCTGCAAATCGACGCCGTGGGAGCGAAACAGCGTCAGGGCCAGGGATTCAATCAGCGGCCAGTTCACCGCCGGCTGAGACGGGTGGTTAATTTTGTTGATTTCTTCGCGTATTGCCGTGAACGCCGGCAGGTTCATCGGGTTACCGCCGGCACGGATAATCAGGTTTTCGGGGTGTTCACGCATGGCAGTTTATCCTTGCCTGCCGCCGCCGTGGGGCAGGTTCTTTTTGATTAATAGAGTGTATCGGGCAGTGTGAACTGGCTGAACAGGCCGCCGGCAAACGGGTTGTCGGATTCATCCACGTAGATACGGTAGGTCATGTCACCGCCATCCACGCTGAACAGCACATCAAAGGAATCCTGACGTACGTTGGTCAGTTTGCCGCTGTTAATCAGCCGCAGTTGTGCCCACGGGCCGGTGAAGCTGATGGCGCGTGGGGATTTACCACTGACGTCCGGTATCAGCGTGAGCTGACTTTCCACCCCGGCCCGCATCGAGTTTGGCCAGATTAAGTGTACGATGCTGCCGCGGCCATGGGCATAATCGAGTAACTGTCCGTCAAGGTTAAGCAGGCTGCGGCGTTTGTTGCCGGTCAGGCTGAGGGGTTCAATGGCAAACTGGGTGCCCAGGCCGTTTTGCGGGGTGAAGAAGGTGTCGCGAATACGGTTAGCCAGGGTTAGCTGTTTCAGCACATCCGGGCGGATAAGCTGTTCCCCGTCCGTACCGTAGGTCAGGTTGTTCTCGACAAACGGTTTGAGGTTCTGCTGATAGAAGGCATCCAGCGTGCCGCCCGGCCGGAAGAAGCGGTCGAACTCACTGAGCGGCACATCCTGGGTGGCTGCCGGGTTGAACGGATAGCGGCCGGCCAGGTAGGTCTGGTACTGTCTGACGACGTTTTCGCTCCATTCGACTTCCAGCGAGCTGACCGCTTCCCTCATGACCACCCGCCACGCCTGTTCAGCCAGTTCCCCGACCCAGCGGTTTAACGGCTCCGGCAGGTTTTTCGCCAGCTGCTGCACTTCGAAGATGGGGTCGCTGTTGTTCTGTTCCAGTCGCAGCTGGACCGCTTTCAGGGCGGCTTTACCCGGTACCGGGGCGTTCTGAATCGCCAGCAGGTAGCGGTGCAGATCGGTCAGTTTCTGATAAACGCCTTGCAGGGTGCTGTTTTTATCCCCGTATTCCACCAGCACGGCGGTTTCCGGGGCGAATTCCCGGTTGATGCGCACCAGCAGGCGGTAATCCGGGGAGTCGCGTAACTGCTGTTGCTCTTTGGCCGGCAGGGTATCATTAATCACCGGCAGGCGGGTGTTGTCGCTGAGAATCTGCAATGCGCGGCTGAGAGGCTGTTCCCCGCTGATGACCTGTTCAATGGCGCCGATGGCCTGCGGGATATCGGTAAAGTGACGGATATCCAGGTTGTTCATGGCCCCGCGCCAGGTGGCGGTGTAATCGCCCAGGTACTGCTCGGTGATTTGGCGCTGAATTTCCTGACGGTCGGTCTCGCTGTACTGCACGTTGTGTGACAGGTTCAGTACCCAGCTGTCCATCACGGTCAGGTCAATCAGCTGGTCGTCCTGTTTGACGAAGTAGTTGTTCAGGCCGTTTATCGTCAGGAACTGCGGGATAATCAGCTGTTTGTCATTATTGGCGATAAAGAGGCTGTCAAAGCTGGGGCCAATCTGGTCACGCAGGTTGAGAGGCGGCGGCAGTGAGTCCTGGGCTTTGATGCGCAGGGTCTGGTACACCCGCTGGTAAATGGAGAGCTGGCTCAGTTCTTTCTGAGCGTTTATCATCGGGCGTTGGTAAGGAGCAAAGCGGCTGATAGCCGCCGGGTTATCTGCTTCCCGGGCCGCCCGCCAGTCAGTGTGGTCCAGCGCATAGTCGAGATGGGTCAGCAGCTGTTCCTGCACCTGACGCTGGCCGTTAAAGACCTGACTCCAGCGTTCGCGCATGTACTGTTCTACCAGTGACTTATTGCGGCCACTGCGGTCTTCCAGCATCCGCATGATGCGCAGGACTTCGAGTTTCTCTTCACTGCCTTTGGCAGCCTGGTTCAGGTCATCCAGCAGGCCATTCATCAGCGCAGGCAGGAAGCGCTGGGACAGCAGTTGCAGGTAGGTGTTTTCGACATACGGCCCGACATCGGAACCTTGATACAGGCCCATATCAGTGAACAGCCCTTTTTTATGGTAATCCCCGTAGGCCAGAGTCGCTTCCCGGAGAGGGTTCAGCAGGGGCAACTGTAAGTTCCCGTTGCGGTCTTCCCCTTTGGGTGGGGGAATGGACAGGAAGGTTTTGGCCTGCGCCAGCACTTCTTCACCGGCCCGATAGTTTTTCTGATAGTTATAGTGCCAGCCGGCCCACAGCGCCAGGGCGACCGCGGCGCCGGCGGTGGAGAAGGTCAGGAGTTTGCGGCGGTGATGGCTTAACCACAGGCGGTTTTCCGCCGCCAGATTGGGTTCGGCCAGCAGGACGTCTTCAAACAGCGCACGGGTGAAGTAGGGGGCGGTATCGGCCACCGGCCAGGTCGGAAAGGCCTGTGGCCCCAGGTGATACTGCACGGCGGCAGACTGGGTAAAGATGTCATCCATCTGGCCGATTTGTCTGGACGAGGTGAGATAAACGCCGCGCAGTCCGGGTTGTGCCGGGCCGCCATTGTAGAGAATGCCCTCCAGCAACGGAATCAGGTAGCTGTGCAGCCCCTGTATCTGGCGGGTGAAACTGAACAGCGGGCTGCGCTGGCTGATATCCACTTTGTTGAGCATCATGTCCGGCATCGCGGCATTGAGTTGCTGCATCCACTGGTGCCAGAACTGCGCCAGTTCAGTACGCCAGCTGTGCTCATCCTGCGCATTCAGGCTGAAGGTGACGCCCAGTATCTGTGTGCGTTGCGGCTTGTCCAGTGACTGAAATGCCGCACTGAAGCCATGCAGCAGATCCAGTTTGGTCAGCACCAGATAGAAGGGGAGGGGGTTGTGCAGGGTTAACCGCAGATCTTGCAGGCGCAGATGGAGCGCGGCGATATACCGTTCGCGCTGCGCTTTGTTGTCGGTCAGTAAACGATGAGTGTCCACCGTCAGAATAATGCCGTTGAGGGGCTGGCGCTGACGGTTTTCGGTCAGCCAGGCGAGTAACGATTGCCACAGACGGGTGGGCAGCTGGGGCTTGCGGGTATCGGACGGTGATATCTGGTCGATCAGAAAGCCGTCCGGGTCAATGATGACGGCTTTTTCCCCCAGCCAGCAGCGCAGGTGCAGGGGGGGAGCCTCTTCCCCTTTATGGCTGTCCGGCAGGGCGATATCAGTCAGTTTGTAGCCTTCCTGAATCAGTGCGGTTTTGCCGCTGCCGGTGTTGCCCAGCATCAGGTACCAGGGGCGCTGGTAGAGGTAATGCCAGGTGCCGAGATGGCGCTGTAACTGCTCTTTCCAGTGATTGAGGTAGCTGTCCTGATGAGTTATATCGGCCAGGACCGGATCGATTTCTTTCAACTCCACATCCAGTTTGAGTTTTTCGAGCTGACGCAGACGGCGCCAGATTTTCGTCCCGATAAAGCCCAGGGCCAGCAGGATAATAATGACGGTGGCCAGCCAGCGGGCGGAGAGATTTTCCAGCGGGTGGGTCTGTCTGAACTGCCAGCCGGGTCCCCACCACCATATCCAGATAAGGGCAATACAGGGCAGGAGGGCCAGTATCAGCGAGGCGGTGGCTTTGAGCGGCGGCAGGCGCGGCATCGCCGGTTTTTTGATATTTTTCAGAAGAAGAGAGAGCCAGTTCATGGGTTAACGCTCCTGTTTGCGATCGTATCCTTTGGGGCGGCGGTCATTGCGGCTTTTTCTGCCAGTGCCGCCAGCAGGCCGGGCTCCCAATGGGTGAGTAACAGGTGTTGTCCTGCCTGTAACAGATGCCGGTAATGTTGTTGTGCCAGGGCCGTCATGCCTGCCTGTTCAAGCAGCTGTGCCGTGAGCAGCTGACCGTAGAATTGATCCCGGGGTTCGGTCAGTTGCTGCTGGTGCTGTTCTGCCGCATTGAGTGCCGCTTCCAGTCCGTGTTGCCGGAAACATTGCCAGATGGCTTCTTGATCCGGTGTTGCGCCGCCGTTGACGGCCGCAGTCGCCGGCGGTTGCAGCCAGTTCAGGGTTGAGGAGGAGATAAACGGACTCATATCGGAAAAATACAGGGTCTGTAACACCGGCAGGCGTTCAAGAAATGCTTTCAGTTCATCACGGATGGCCCCAGCGACGGCGGTATAGCCGAGTTTTTCGGCGGCCTGAGCTGCGATAGCATGGCCGTCAAGCCAGTAAGGGGCGAGGGTCAGGCTCTGTTCTATCTGTCGCAGCAAAGATTTATCGGCTGTGGGCAGTTTTGCCAGATAATCCGCAGTACGGTCTGCCGAAGTCGGTGCCAGTGGGGTTTTGCCTTTACTGCTGGCCGTCGGTGCGGTGGTCAGGGTGTGCCAGATGGCATAACGGCGCAGACGGTAACCTGTGGCGATGTCGGGCTGGCGTTCGCACAGGAGATCAGCGACGGTGAGTAATGTCTGTTTCCAGGCTTTTTCACTGGAACTGTCTACTGCGACATCCGGTGCCGGTGCGGGTGTCAGCGCGGAGGTGCCCGCAGGTTGTGCGCCGGTTTCTGCTGATTCAGCCGGTGCGGCGACGGGTTTTGGCGCGGGTTTGCGGGCATAGCGGGGGCGTAGCTGGTCGATCTCTTTAGCTAGTGCAGGCTCATCGGTATGCCAACATTGCGCTAGATGGGCCAGTGCGCCTTGCGCCGCTTCTCGCTGAGTTTCATCCGCCTGTTCGCAGAAACCTGTATGAGCAGTGTCAAAACGTTTAATGACCTGCTGGGCCAGGCGACGTTTGAGCAGGGGTTTTTGTGGCCAGGCGGTCTGCCAGTAATGCTGGATATAATCGGCCAGCAGTTCCATTGCCAGTATCAGTTCAGCGGGGTTGCCGCTATGTTGCAGTGTGCGCAATAAATGAACCATCAGCCTGAAATCTTTGCTTTTTTCGCTGAACAGTTGCAGCGCCTGACGCTGGATCTCTTCAATATCGAGGGTGGAATGGGCCAGTGATCCCAGCTTAACCATTTCCCCGTCAATATATTCCCAGGCGGGTTCGTTTTCATTCAGTTCCCTGCCGGTCAGTTCATCCGATAGGGGGGCCAGCAGGAGTTCCTGCCAGTCAAATTGTTTCCTGATATCCATGGGATCACCAACGACAGGCGGTGCGTAAAGGTTTCACCGCCTGTTCCAGTTGAGAAATGTTGAATGTTATCTGACTTCCGTTGCCGGTTTTGATGGTTAGGGTGTGGCCTGTCATCAGTCGTTTAAGTTGTTCAATGCCGGGTAGTCCACGGCTGGATTCCAGCAGGTAGCCGTTTTCACGTAAGAACCAGTCGGCGCTGAATTGGGTTATGTCAGTCGAAATCATCACTGTACCACTGTCCTGTGGTTTAGCTAGCGCGACCTGTATCCGGGTGATGTTATCAATACAACTCAGCATCAGTACCGGCCGTGGTGGCAGAACACCGATCGCAGGTGTGGTGAGTATGACGCGGGTCGGTATTCCCTCGGATTGGGTAGTGATAAAACCGGTTGAATGATCAGTTCGTTTCATTTCCTGTTCCATTGCCTGTCTCCAGGCTGGGCCGGTTTTTTCTAACGGTATAACGGCAATGTTATCCACTTTATCCAATAGACGGTCATAGCAATCGAGCCTGATCAGCGGTGAAGGCTCTGAGCGGCATTGCAACAAGGCCGAGAGTGGAGGCTCTGTTGTCGTTTCCTGAGCTGGCCGAATATCAGCAGGTGCGCCCGTCAGAGAGGCGATTAATGAACTGACAAGTAACAAGAAACTCATAATTTACACCTGTATTTTGCCAGTTTGTAAGTCAGTGTACGTGGTGCAATGCCCAAGCTTTCAGCAATCTGTTTGGTATTGTTGCCGTAGACATGCTGGCGTTGTATCAATACTGCACATTCAAACTCTTCGATTGCCTGAGACAAGTTGTCAATTTTGCTGTAATCGTGAGAGACGCTGGCCGATGTTTTGTTTTCTGCTGTGGTGCTCAATGAAACCAATAGTTCATCAAGCTGTCTTTCTTTCTGGCGTTGAGTCTGAAAGACTTGGCGGATCTGGCGCAGTTGTTCACGCAGCTGTTCCAATTCCTGCAATCTTTTCAGTCGGTGCTGCATGACATAGCAGTAGATGTAAAACATGTTGCTATCGTCAGCAAAACGACTGACATCTTCGGCGAAAACAGAAATGACACCACACGCCTGTCCGTTGCAGTTAAACAGCGGGATGGCATGCAAACCACAGCGGTGGGGCAGCTCTTCTATAAAGGTGCGAAAGTTTTGATTGTCTACTCGCACTCCTTGATTGAGTGATCTCCAGGTTGTGGGGGTGCCTTTGTACAGGATTTGTACCAGCGGGTGGTTGATATCGCCAATATTGACATCCAGTTGCAGGGCACTGATCTGGTTTGGGGCTGGTAGCCGGTAGCATTCCAGACGGCTTTCATTCACGTTAAGCAAAGAGACCAGCAAGGCGTCAAAACGCTGGCGTTGGTGATTCACTTGAAGAAAGTGATGAACCAGCTGCTCAATAGAGTCATTTTCCAATAACGCTAATGCGCTTTTCAGCCGTTGTTTCATGGTATCTCCTCAACTACCGCGTTGAATTCATGTGCATCAACAGTTAGCTGGATGGTACTGATCTGTTTTCCGGAAGCCATTTTTTGCAGTAGCAACAGGGATAGTGGCGGCAACAAAGCGCCATCAATGATCGATTCCAGCATACGTGCGCCGTTTTCCGCACGGGTTGCCCGTTGTAGTATCTCTTCAATAACCTCGTCACTGATGGTGACTTCGGCATGGAAACGTTGATGTAATAGGTTATCGAGGCGAGTCAGTTTGCCTTGGATAATGGTTTTCAGGGTGTCGTATCCCAGCGGTAGATAAGGCACTACTTCCATTCGCGCCAGTAACGCCGGTTTGAAGAAAGCCGCTAATTCAGGGTAGAGCAGGTCATTCATCTTTTCCGGTTTATCAGCGTTATCAACGATGGTTTGATAGCCCAGGTTAGAGGTCAGGAAGAAGACAACGTTTTTGCAATCAATCACCCGGCCTTCACCGTCGGCCAGTTCACCTTTGTCGAATGCCTGATAGAACAAGTTCAGTACATCTGGATGGGCTTTTTCCACTTCATCAAGCAGGACGACTGAGTAAGGTTTTTGACGAATAGCTTCGGTGAGTACGCCACCTTCACCATATCCCACATAGCCCGGAGGTGAGCCAATCAGGCGGGAAACTGTGTGTTTTTCCTGAAATTCAGACATATTGATGGTGGTCAGGTATTGACGGCCACCGAACATTAATTCCGCAATTTGCAAAACGGTTTCAGTTTTACCGACACCGCTTGGACCGACCAGCAGGAAAGCGCCCAGTGGGCGACCGGGGCGGCGCAAGTCGGCTCTGGCAGTCAACAGATGTTGGTGCAGACATTTGATGGCAAGATCCTGCCCCTTGATGCTTTGTCCCAGATGGGTTGGCAGTTCAGTGACAACGGAAAGCTCACTCTGCGATAGGCGGTTAAGGGGAACGCCAGTCCATTCGGCAATAACCGCCGCAATTTGGTTTTTATCCACATGAGGGGAAATGAGTGTTTGCTGTTGTTGTAACTGTTCTAATTGTTGGTTAAGTTCAGCCAGTTTTGCAATCAGCTCTTCAGTCACTATTTCCTCAGATGTTTCATGTTCATCGGTTGTTTCATCCGTTAATAGCTGACGGCGCAGTTTAATGATTTGTTGAACCAGTTGTTGCTGCTGCTGCCAACTGGCTTCCAGTTCAGCCAGTTTTTCTGCTGTTTCTTGCTGTTGCAGCCGTAATTCATCCAGTCTGTCAGTATGTTGGTTCAACCCCATCCGTTGTTCCCTTGCCAGCACATCCGATTCCATTTGCTGCTGGTGGTGCTGGTTTTTTAGTGCGGAAATCTGACGCGGAGGGGCAGTCAGATTAATGGCGACACGTGCACAAGCGGTATCCAGTACATCAATCGCTTTATCCGGTAATTGACGACCGGAGAGGTAACGGTCACTTAATACCGCAGAGGCTTTCAGCGCTTCGTCATCGATCAAGACGCCATGAGCCTGTTCATAAATTGCCCGCAGGCCACGCATGATGATAATGGCTTCTTCCGCTGTGGGTTCGGCCACCTTGACTAATTGGAAACGGCGGGAGAGGGCGGCATCTTTTTCGAAATATTTTTTGTATTCGCCCCAAGTGGTTGCGGCGATAGTTTTTAGTTCACCACGCGCCAGAGCGGGTTTCAATAAGTTGGAGATATCCAGTCCGCCCTGTTGATTGCCTGCGCCAATCAGCGTGTGGGCTTCATCAATGAACAGAATAACCGGTACGGATGACTGGCTGATTTCACTCATGATGCCTTTGAAGCGTTTTTCAAATTCACCTTTTACCGCGGCACCTGCTTGTAACGCGCCCAGATCCAGTGTCATCAGTTCACTGTTGTGCAATTTTTCCGGCACCTGGTTGTCAATAATGCGCAAAGCCAGCCCTTCAATCAGTGCGCTTTTACCCACGCCCGCTTCACCCACCACAATTGGGTTATTTTTACGGCGACGGCAAAGAATATCGATCATCAGGTCGATTTCGGTGTCACGGCACAGAACCGGATCGAGTTTTCCCTGACGGGCTTGTTCTGTCATATTCTGAGTAAAGCGGGCGAGTAGGCTGTCACTGTTGGCAACGGTTTTTCCTTGTCCATTTTTATCGTTCTCCACAACAGGTTGTTCGGCAGAGCCGGCAGTCCACTGGGTGAAATTCTGACGCAGCAATTCGCGATTTATTCTCGACAGAAGACGAGCGGATTGCGGTGTCAGATAGCGTAACGGGCTGAACAGCAATGTCATTAGCATGACACCGCTGCGTAATTCTTGATGCTGCATTTCGGTTGATGCTAACAGCCAGCTATCCTGTAACCACTCCACCAACATCGGGGAGAAGTTGGGGTAGGCTTGAACCATCGTTTGATGGTGAGGGATCATTTGATCAAGCTGTTCTTTCAGCAAGTCACTGTCTACCTCGGCTTGGCTGAAGATCGCTCTGACATCACTGAGAGGTGTGTTGATCATTTGCAGCAGTAGCTGAGAGACAGTGATCTCAGGTTGCTGCTGGCTGACACACTGCGCTGCCGCCGTTTCCAGAGCGTGCCGGGTCATCGGATTTAAGCGGTTAACTAATGTGGGTAGATCAATCTGGATCATCGGTTCTTTCCTAGCTCAGTAAATTATTTAGCTGTTGTAAGATGTTTTCGGTCTGGCTGTGTAGCCGGACAGCATAGAAGCCATAAACCACGGCGAGCAGCGCCGTGCCGCTCCAGAACAGGTGTTTGATGGTCAGACGTTTACCCAGTCGGTAGCGGCCATCACGCTCGTTAGCGTTACTGTGCAGAATGGTTGCTGGCGCTTCGCCCCGCAGCGTGTGCAGTTGTTGGTGTAACCGGCGGAATAAATGTTCAAAATCATCACCTTTCTGCGAAGCCACTTTGTAGCGGCCACGGTAGCCAAGGCAGAAGCAGAGATAGATAAATTCCAGCAGATGCTGATAGCGCTTAGGTTCACCCATTAGACGCTCCAGCAACTGAAAGACTTTTTCACCGCCCCAGGTTTCATTGTGAAATCTCACCAGCAGTGATTGTTGTAACCACTCATTTTTGCTGTTCCAGCCATGTCCCAGTGCGGTTTCGTCAATGAAGGTACAGAGCATGTAGCGGAAAGAGACAATCGCGCCCGGTTCATAACCTTTAGTTTGCAGAAATTGTTCGATTGCCTGAATATCGGTCACGACCTGTTGGTAAAGTTGGTCCGGCAGTGGCTGATCACCCATGTCTCTCATTCGCATTACCATGCCAAGCAGCGGTGTGGCGGCATCAATCATTGGATTTAGGCTTTCTCCGCGCAGCGGTAACTGATACTGACGATGCAAGACAGTATCAGTGACTTCCGGCGTTAGAGCCGGGTTGTCATTAATGGCTTCGGTTTTCATTAGTCACTCCCATTGCTGACTGCCCAGAATTGCATGTCTAATCCAGGGAAGTCCCCCGAGACATGGAAGGCAATGGTGGTGCCTTTCAGAATCTCTTGCCACGCCGTGCCTTGTTGATCAAAACGGAAATAGGTGTAGCCGGCGTGATAAGGCAACTGACGTGGAGCCGCAGGAAGCGCGACCAGTTTTACGCCAGGCAACTGGACGCTGACCCTTTCGCGGATTTTTTCCAACGATGTGACTTTAGTTTGCTGAGGGAATTGGCGGAGTAATTGATCCTGTGGCATCTGTGCGCGGATTGCCAGAATGAAATCCGCTTTGGTCAATACATCACGATCATAAATATTTGCCACCTGGATACCATTTGATTGATTTTGTAGTTTAATTGGGATCGCGCGCGGGGTCAGGACAACACCCAGTGCTTCGCGCATGGGGATCATGGTTTCCTTGAATGTCTTCGTGAGATTGTCATGAGTGTAATCCGGTACAATGCCAACCTGACGCGATGCAGCCGTGAATGTTCTTAGTTCACCACAGGTTTGGATCAACTGAGTAAAAAAATCTTGTGGGTGCAGAATGGATTGTCTGGCGTAGTGGTTAAACCATGGCTGAACCCGGTTAACTAACTGGAGCATCATAAATTCAGCAACATCAGCTACTCCTTGCTGACTAGGTGAACCAATCCGATCAGAGAGTGATCTGCCTCGTTCTATCAGTGCCATATTCACTTCATCCATGTAGATTTTTAACCGGCTGGAAACATTGATGGATGTACAGGTTGGCACGAATTCTTCATCCAGTATGAGAGTCCCAGTCGGCAACTTTTCTATTATCTGGCATAACGGCAGCAAAGAGAACGCGCTGAGATCCTCTGAGCCCTGTTTCAAAACCGGTGTCAGTTGTGCCAGCATGAGCTGGCTGACATCACCGCCATCAGTGTGCAGGTCACGGATATCTGCCGTATGTTCACGGTAGCGTACAGCCCCGGCCTGATCGGATTCCGAATGGGAGATTTCATTGAGGGTGTCGTTGGCTATTGGTAGCGCCAGGTAGATACTTTTGCTGTTGCTATCGTGAAGATTCTCTACATCAAGTGGCTGAGGCGTGACATCCTGATGCGGAATAGAGAACACGGTGCCATCCGGCATGATACCGCTGGCTTCGGTGATACCGATACGCCCCAGAGCGAGAAGATCCTTGTCAATAGTCAGGGAACTGAAACCGTAACCGTAACTGGTTAAGGTTGCCAGGCGGCTGTGAGCCAGATAGTCATTATGTTTTTGCTGTTGTTGGAAGTGTTGTGGCTTGATAAATAATCCTTCGCGCCAAATCACCCGATTTTTACCTGACATAATTATTGCTCCTCTTTTCTAAGTTCAACTTCGTTCGCTCTGATGTGCACCAAGATGTGGTATTGCTGTCCTGTGTCTTTTACTTTGATCACTTTTTTCCATTCAGATTGATTGATATCGGCATAACGAACGATGACGCCGATGTAACGGCTATTTTTTTCCAGTGGGATGACTGGCAACGGTTTGTACTGCCCCGGCAATAAGGTGTAATCCTGATGGTTGATGTAATTTTTCCCCAGCGCTTTATCCAGTTTGTCGCTCTCAAGCTGATCATAATCAGCGGCAAGCAGGCGGGAATCTTCACTGAGATAGATCAGATGCATTTCAACCGGCGTGGGTTCGCCATTTTTGTTGGGATTGATATCAGGCTCTGCCAGCAAAGTGATCGCGGCGGTGGAAGGTAAATCCGCAGGTTGACCGACCGGGGTCGATGGGTCCCAGACAACCTGTCCGACTTTCTTCGTAGCCTGCCATGCACCGCTGCAACCGCTTAACATCAGCGCTGCCAGCAATACAAACCATAAGGTGTGATTACTGAACCATGAGGTATTACCGCCGAAGCGTTTCATTACTGGCTATCCTCTAAACCCTGACGCAGAGCGCGGTCATAAGCTTGTTCATAGACTTCACTAAACAGTTTTTCGAATCCTTGCTGGCGGCTGGAAGCCAGTTCGCGGTAGTAACTGGTGTACATTTCCCACGCCCAGGTTGCGTCTTTCTCCTGCGTCTCATTACTGCGACGGTATTGAGCGAAACGGTTGAGTAGGTGTTCCGGTGAGAAAGCATCCAACATGGTGTTCAATGCGGCAGTGATCGCGATCCGGTTAGCCTGATAGTGCAGTTGCAGGTTGTGCAGGCTCTCAGCGACGGCGGATGGCGCAGAGAGATGTACCGGGCTTTTTTGATCCGCGAACATCACCTGCATGGTGGTGTCGTAATCCATATTGAGCCGCAGTGGGTTGTCTTCGATAGGGCGTAGTTGCTTATCACGCAAACCATGTTGTGCACGTTGCAATGCCAATAAGCCTTCAATCGCCGCTTTCATGGTTTTACCCATTTCTTCCAGAAAGTCGTTGGCCTGTTGGCTGTTATGCAAAGGTAATTGTGTGCTCAATCCTCGCATCAATGGTGTGATAGCGATGTGCTGCTGTTCCATGTCCTGATATTGTTCACTTAAAGGTGAAGAGATACTCGGTAAATCAACAAAATCCCGATCCATAGCATTGCCTCTGTTGTCTGAGAGGGGAGAGAAGAATAATGGGGTGTTGTAATGGCCTTGTTGCAGGCTCTGGTTTATTTCATTACTCACTGGGGTTTGGTCCAGTGTGGTCAGATTTTCGCTGTCGAGAACCTTAAGTGGGTCATGGCTAAAATCGTGGTTAATCGTTGGCGCCAAAGAACGATGATCGGTGAAAGTGGTATCTTGGACTGGGTCTTTTTCCATCATGGCATCCAGTGGATTGCTATAGCTGGAGACGAGTGATTCCGGTGATACCATCATGGGATCAATCCGATCTGCGTCGGAAAAACTGATATGGCTTTTGAGCACCAATTTGCCGACAGTAATTTCATCCCCTTGTTGCAATCGGATGAAGCCGGTACCCGAGGTCAGTGGTGATTGATTCACAAACAGAGGCCCGGCGATCATTTGCAGACAAAATGCGCCATCACGCCACTGAATAGTAAATTGTGATGGATTGATATTGCCTTTCTGATCTTGAACAGACCAAAGATGGCTTTCGCTGCTGCCGACGGTGCCGCCTTGAGTGGAGAACAGGCAACTGGCAGATTTGCCGCTTTCCAGTTGATCGCTGTTGATCACGCGTAATGAAAGGGTTGGCTGTTGTTTTTCCATCGTCTTTATCCACTAACTGAAATTGTGATAAAGGGTTTCTTTTCCGGCTCGCCGAGAAAGCTGGTCCACCCCAGGTTATTGTTTTGTTTCGTACCAAGAACCATGCCGCCCGCTTGGTTTTCGGCCAGTCCAAGACGCAGATCCCAAGCCAATTGATCGCGCAGGACAAAGCAGATAAACATCACCAGTGGCAGGAAATTTTTTCCGTCCGGTAGGAATGACAGGAAGTGTTCACGGGATAGGTCATTGATACATATCATAAATTTACTGTTGCAACTTCTCACCCATGAACCGAGGAAAAAGTTTTCTCCCATGATGGACTGTTCAATCTTTTTTTTCCGACCTTTTAATTTCAATTTTCCGCCCAGACGGTTTTGTTGTGATGGTCCAATGGCGATTTTCCTAATTTCCCAGCCATGCACGGTAACATCCGGCAGATCAAAGCAGTGTGAAATCAAACTGCGTATGACTTCTGGTGATCGACCGGGGCTGGCTAGCAGGCCGGCATAGGCCAGCATTTTGCTATGATTGATATTTAAATGAGCACGGTTCACATCACTGCCAAGCCCAACCAAAGCGAACATGCGCTGAGAAAAATCGTCCATTCCGTTTTTGTCAAAACAGATGTAATAACGATATTTCCGCCAGATTTGATAAAGCATGACGACTGAGCGGTGATTGAAAATATTCAGAAAATCAGTCAGCCGGTTTTCGCCTTGGGCTTCTTCCCATGCCAGTGAATCAAGGTAGTAACCAGGCATCGGTGACTGGCTACCATGTAATCCAAGAAAAGAGACTTCCATCTGAAAACGACCTTGCTCGGTACGTTTCACAGAGACAACATCTCTGGTCGGGAAAGCCAGGCTGGCACTGGATTTGAAACTGATTGCTTCCCGGTCAGGGCGATCGGTTTGCCCCGTTTTTTCCCACGCTACCGCCAATTGGTTGAGTAACTCGACCAATTGATAAAAATTGTATTTTGAGACATCCGGCACCAGATTTTCTGGCGAATTTTTTCCCGTTACATCAACGCGTGTTGACCTATTTGTTCCGGCCATTCATAGCATTCCTGATTATCTAAATTGATCACTTTCAGCATGTGGAAGGAATTAATGCTGGCATATAATGCGAAGAAACGTGACAGTATGTTGCAGAATAGGTAGAGCTCACCTTCAGAGCTGAAAGCCTGTTGCCGGATATACAATGTTGATTCCGAACCACGTACAGGAAGTCCTTTAAACAGGCGGTCTATTGGTTTCGTTTCGATCCGTTCAATCGCGTTCAGCCGTTTTTGTGATGACCGTGATGACTGCCTATTATATATGCTGGGGAGATCGTAGGTACTCAGTACCTGTTTCAGGGAGTCCTTATTCAGTAATGTCATATAATTCAGTGACATATTTGAGATGAGGGACCAGTGATATTCGCCGCTCATCAATGGATAAAGTGGAACGGATGGGCGGGTTATATTACGAAACGACGCAAATGACGGGCTGCCCAGTGAAGCGTAATTAATGTCACCCACCCGTAGTTGCAGTGGCAGTTCGCGGTTGGTGCAGGTCAATTTGACAGAAACATTTTCATGCCTTTCCAGTTTCAGTAGCTGTGATGCATCGCCACGTACGAAAGAGATATAGTGCTCAAGTCCTTTGCGGAAAGGGGATTCTTTGACCCTGATACGGAAATAGCGGGTGTTGAGTTCGCTTTCATGCTCGATTTGATGATGAAAACTTTCAAATGGTACATAGCTCCGCTCACTACCGCGCGTGAAGTCGGGTTTACCATCTGGACCAAGCAGATTGCTTTCCACTTTATCAATGGAAAAAATGTCGTAGCGATCAGGATGGCTATAGCTGGCTTTCAATGGATATTCCGCCTGGCTGCCATCCAATAGGATAGCTTCGCTATCCATTGGGAAGAGGTTGATTGCCGGTACACAATGCAGTCGGAAAGTATCTTGGCGGATTTTAACTTCCGGTGGAAGTGCTTCTGAAAAATAGAGATTCAGCGTAAAATCACTGGCTTTAAGATCTGCCGGTAACTTGGGGAAACCCGTGATATCAAAAAACAGAAACCCTTCAGAAAAGCAGAAGTATTCCTGCAAGATGCGATAACCCATATAGGAGTTTTTCGGGTAAGGCAACAGAGCATCTTCCCGGTTAAAACCAACCGGAACGACATCAAAATCCGGCAATGAAATGGTGGTATCGCCTACGATAAGTTTTGCGTCTTCAAGGTAGTAACTGAGCCAAAAATAGAGCTGTGTACTGCTGTAATCATCGCCGCTCAGATAAAAACGCAGCTTATCAAGTTGCAGCTCTTGTAAGCTGAGTTCTGTCTTTGAGGTAAAGTTCAGACCAATAACACCTTGCTCATTGCTGTTATTGACGGAAATGTCCCTGATCGACATTGGAAACAGCCAGACATCACGGCATAAAGTGAAAGTACAGCGGTTGTCTTTGTCTGATTTATTTGGGTCGGTACTGCTTGAGAAAATATTTTTATCGTCTTCGTCATCATCATTTGCTAGCTGGCAACTCTGGATTTGAGCTCCGCGCTTAATCTGTGTGGCTTGTGTGACGGTGCTTTCACCGGGTGTGTACTGGATAATGGTCATGCTGGGTGTTGGCCGCAGATAGTTTGGCCATAGCATATGCAGTAACCCATGAGTCAGTTCGGGGAACTGATCATCAATTTTTGCCCGTAAGTTACCGGCAAGGAATGCAAATCCTTCCAACAGACGCTCAACATCCGGGTCAGAGCCTTGTTCAGACAGAAATGAAGCGAGGTGAGGATGTTCAATTGCGGCTTGTTTCCCCAATTGTCTCAGGTAATCCAATTCCTCTCTGAAGTATTTTTCAAGTGACATATTTATTGAGTCCGCTCTAGGCAATAACGCCGGTTGTTATCCAGTTGAATGTTAAATTCAACGACATCATTAATATCATCCAGGGAAACCCGGGCACTGATCTGAAAACTCAACAGCAGCGGATCACTATCATCGTGGATTGCACTGACAGAGACTGATGATATTCTTGGTTCATAATTTCTAATGCAATGCTCTATTGCCTGTTCAATACTTTGCTTAAAGTCAGTTGCGGTAGTTGTGGCGTCATTGAGATCAATAACGCCAAGATCAACCGCACTCTGACAAGCCCCCGGATGGGTATTGAGAACATTATTCAGGTGCCGTCTGATGGAGTTGAGTAGCTCACGCATTCTTGACTGGCGGGAAGAACGGGAGTTCTTCCCCTGAATACGCTCAAACAAGCTGGCAGAGCCTTCTCTATTCCAACTGTACAGCGCAGCCATGACTAATTATTCCTTATCCAAACGCCCTACTAGTGACAACTCAAAGCTGGCTCCCATGTATTTGAAATGAGGGCGAACTTGCATTGCTACCTGATACCAGCCTGGATCTCCTTCCACATCCAAAACCTGAATTTGGGCGGAACGCAGAGGGCGACGGCTGCGGACATCTGTTGGTGGATTTTCCTGGTCGGCGATGTATTGTTTCAGCCAGGTGTTCAGTTCACGTTCCAGATCCTGACGCTCTTTCCAGGAACCAATCTGCTCGCGCTGCAACACTTTGATGTAGTGTGCAAGGCGGTTGATGATGAACATATAGGGCAGCTGAGTACCCAGTTTGTAGTTGGTTTCAGCCATTTTCCCTTCGCGGGTGTTCGGGAATACTTTTGGCTTCTGAACTGAGTTGGCAGAGAAGAATGCGGCGTTATCACTGCCTTTACGCATTGTCAGGGTGATAAAACCTTCTTCAGCCAATTCGAATTCACGGCGATCGGTAACCAGAACTTCTGTTGGGATCTTGGCCTGGATTTGTCCCATTGCTTCGAACAGGTGAACGGGTAGATCGCTGACAGTACCACCGCTTTGCGGGCCGATAATGTTTGGGCACCAGCGATATTTGGCGAAGCTGTCAGTCAGGCAGGATGCCAGCAGATACGCGGTGTTACCCCACAGGAAATGTTCGTGATCTTTGCTGACATCTTCCTGATAATTAAAGTTTTTAATTGGGTTTTCAATAGTTGAATATGGCAGACGCAGCAGGAATCGTGGTGTTGTCAAGCCGAGATAACGTGAATCCTCAGATTCGCGCAGAGCACGCCATTTTGTGTGAGCCGGGCCTTCAAAGACGGATTTCAGATCTTTGATTGCTGGCAGTTCGGTAAAGCTGCTAATGCCAAAGAAATCAGGCGCAACGGAAGAGAGGAATGGCGCGTGAGCCATTGCACCAACCGCGCTGACGTATTGCATCAGTTTGATATCGGGTGAACTATTGCTAAACGCATAGTTACCGATAACTGCGGCAACCGGCTCACCACCAAACTGGCCATAACCCGTTGAGTAAACATGCTTGTATAAGCCTGACTGGATGATTTCTGGTGAGAATTCAAAATCTTCCAGTAATTCGTCTTTGGTGGCATGGATGATGTTGATTTTGATGTTTTCACGGAAATCTGTGCGATCAACCAACAATTTCAGTGAACGCCATGATGATTCCAGCTCCTGGAACGCTTTGGCGTGCATGATTTCATCGACTTGAGTGCTCAGTGTCTTATCAAGTTCAACAATCATTCTATCAACGACGAGCTTGTTGATGGGTTCTTCGTTAGAACCTGTACCCAAGATGCTGCTGATAAAAGCCGCAACACCTTGTTTTGCTATATGGTAGCCGTCATTTTCCGGCGTCATTCTTGCCTGAGACATAATCTCGTCAAGCAAAGAGGTGGTAGACCCTGGGGCTAATGTTGTACTGCTCTCTTCATGCAAGGACATGTTAAAAACTCCTTTCCAGTCAATTACTTTTGATTGACGATTTCAAGTTCTTTTAGAAGTTGTTCGCGGACTTTCTCATCACCCAGTAATTCCTGTAAGCGGGTGCGGAATGCTGGAATATTTCCTAACGGTCCTTTTAGTGCGACAAGCGCTTCACGCAGCTCCAAAAGTTTGTTTAATTCAGGAACTTTTTTTGCCACGTTATCGGGTGAAAAATCGTTTAGTGATTTTATTTCCAGATTAATTGGCAGGTCATCTCCACTATCATCATTGAGACGATTAGGAACGCTAAACGTGAGATTGATGTTTGCTTCATTCATCACGGAATTAAAGTTATTTTTGTGCACAGAAACAGCCTGGCGTTCTTCAATTGGCGTATCTTCTTTCGTCCCTTTAAGATCACCGACAATAAGTAAATTAAGTGGTAATTCGATTTCAGCTACTTGATCACCGGTATTAGGAACATATTTGATATTAATCCTTTCCTTCGGTGCTACACTGCCTGGGCTATTTTTACTCATATTAAAATCCTTCGGGTAATACAATTTAGGCAATTAGGAATTATTTGATGGCAATATTGATGAGAGAGTTGCCCCTGCTACCTACCTATTATGTGATGGATAACATAAAAATCCCTCCTGATTTAAAGAACTGGAGGATTAACTGCATTGAATTGGGTAGTAAGTCGACTTGTATGAGTATATAGACAAATACAGATTCAGAATATTCTTACTCATCGAGCAATAGCATCAATATAGACAGCTCTGCAAAGTAGAGTGTCGCATTTTGTTTTTTTATTGTAAAGATAAAACATCGGCAGATATACCCTTCTATTCGGCCTTTTGATGATTTTATTATACTTTGCAATAATTTACGTTTTGATTTTTTCTTAAACCATTTCTTTGTCAATTCCCCCAATATAGTAATATTAGCAGCTATTTTTCTGGGTATTTATAAATTTTTGATTATTTTTTGTTTCATTGTGTAACAAAGTGTTTCTAAGTGTATTTTTTGTTTACATCTTAGAATTAATTTCATATTGGAAATATTATTCTCGTTATTAACCAGGTGGATAATTTAAATTTTTTGATCTACTTCTCAATTTTTAATTGATCAAAAGATAATTTTGCTTGATTTTATTTAAATCCTTATTTTTCATATACATTATGTGTTGTTTCTATTGGGGGAATTATTTATATTAGTTAATTGTTCTAATAATTTCGTTAATTTTGATATTATTTTTATTTTTTTGTGAAAATTATAATATTTTTATTTGTTGGTGATGGGAAAGCTATTTTGCAATTTAGATTTTATTTTGAAATGAGCTGTTTGATATTTATTATTCATTTCAGCGTCCATACATTCGTAAGTGATTTTTTCCAAGGTGAAATAGTTACTATTGAAAGTAATATGATTGCTACCTTAATGTTGACACAATTTCTTAAAGGATATTTTCATGCCAACTCCATGTTATATTTCCATCACTGGAAAAACCCAGGGTAATATTACCGCAGGTTCATTCACTGCTGAATCAGTAGGTAATATTTATGTTCAAGGGCACGAAGATGAAATGCTGGTTCAGGCATTTGATCATGTAGTTACCGTTCCAACTGATCCTCAATCAGGTCAGCCTTCTGGTCAGCGTGCTCATAAACCATTTCGTTTTACAGTTGCATTAAATAAATCTGTTCCATTGCTTTATAACGCATTGGCTTCTGGTGAAATGCTGACGAATGTGGAATTAAAATGGTACCGCACTTCTGTTGAAGGGAAACAAGAGCATTTCTTCACAACTCAGTTGGAAGATGCCACTATTATCGACATTGATTGCAAAATGCCTCATTGTCAGGACTCAACAAAATCTGAATTTACTCAGTTGGTTCGTGTTTCTCTGTCTTATCGTAAGATTAACTGGGAACATACAACCGCAGGTACTTCTGGCGCAGATGATTGGCGCGCACCTATTGTTGCCTGATAGGTAATATAATCATTCAGCCAATGGAATACTTTTCATTGGCTGAAAAGCTTAGTTGTTTTATTAAAATTGAAGATTATTAATAGCCACCTTCAATTTCTTTCAGTTTATTTTCTTCTTTTTCTTTTCTATTTTTTACACGTATTATTTAACGATTTTACTAAATGTTCCCGATAACACCCAGTCATCTTTTTATGATTTTACTTTAGCTATTTTTCCTGGTTACAGTGGATGTTAACATTTTTCAGTGCTTGTTCTAGGCTGGAGATTCGATATGCATCAACATGAAATCTCGCATATTTAAGTGATCGTTTAATGTCTTGTTTTTTGATTTTACAACTTTTGCTTATTTATGGTGTGTAAGTATTTTTTATGATTGACAATGAGAACGCAGGTAGCAGCACTTTCTTGAATATCATATTTTATCCTGACAAAATGTTTTACCTATCCTAAACGTTAATGAATATGACAAGATTGCTTTTCTGAGTTTGATATTCAGGATCCTGCCATTTTTATCGCTAATGGGGCTATAATGATGTCTTACCATCTATCTCATCTACTGGGATGGTTTTTTAGTTGTCAGGTATTCCATACTGGCAAGTAATCTATTCTCTGCTCTGGGATCTAAAACCTAATGCTAAGTTATCGTCACAGCTTTCACGCCGGTAGTCATGCCGATGTGCTGAAACACACTGTACAAAGCCTGATCATTGAATCTATTAAAGAAAAGGAAAAACCTTTTCTCTATTTGGATACTCATGCTGGTGCTGGTCGCTATCAACTCAGCGCTGAACGCGCTGAACGTACCGGTGAGTATCTGGAGGGGATTGCCCGCGTCTGGCAGCGTGAGGATTTACCACAAGAATTGAAAGTTTATATAAGTGCAGTGACTGCGCTGAATCAGAATGGCAATTTACGCTATTATCCGGGATCGCCTTTAATTGCCCGCCATTTGCTACGGCAGAACGATAAACTCGGACTGACCGAATTGCATCCGAGTGACTTTCCTTTATTACGTAATGAGTTCTCCCGTGATAACCGTTCCAGGGTTGTGCGTGAAGATGGTTATCAGCAATTAAAATCACAATTGCCACCTCAGAGCCGTCGTGGATTTATCCTTATTGATCCTCCTTATGAGCTGAAATCTGATTATCAGGCGGTTGTTCAGGCAATTCAGGAAGGTTATAAACGTTTTGCGACCGGTGTTTATGCGTTGTGGTATCCGGTGGTATTACGCCAGCAGATCAAACGCTTGGTTAGAGATTTGGAAGCAACCGGTATTCGCCGAATTTTGCAAATTGAGCTGGCTGTCCGGCCTGATAGTGATCAACGGGGAATGACCGCCTCTGGCATGATCGTAATTAATCCTCCCTGGAAGCTGGAACAGCAGATGAAATCGGTATTGCCGTGGTTACATAAGGCTCTGGTGCCGGAAGGAACGGGCCACACATTGGTTAAATGGATTGCACCAGAATAACTTTCAGCAATGGCAGTGAGAGCCAGAACCATCACAACTGATTGATACTTTTTGCCATAATAGGCTTTCGGGTATTGACCCTTTACACTAATTAGATGGAAACGATCCAAATGAGCAAACATTACAACTATATAGCAATTGGTGGTGGCAGCGGTGGTATTGCATCAATTAACCGTGCGGCTATGTATGGACAGAAATGCGCCCTGATTGAGGCTAAAGCATTGGGAGGAACTTGCGTTAATGTGGGATGTGTGCCGAAAAAGGTGATGTGGCATGCGGCGCAAATTGCTGAGTCTATCCACCAGTACGGGCCGGATTACGGCTTTGATACCACCGTCAACCGCTTTGATTGGAAGACACTGATTGTTAGTCGTACTGCTTATATTGATCGTATCCATCAATCTTATGAACGTGGTTTGGGTAATAATAAAGTTGATGTGATCCAGGGTTTCGCCCATTTTGTTGATGCACACACCGTTGAAGTGAATGGCGAGAAAATAACCGCAGATCATATTCTGATTGCAACAGGTGGCCGTCCTGTACGTCCTGATGTACCAGGAGCAGAATATGGTATTGATTCTGATGGTTTTTTTGAATTGGGAGAGATGCCAAAACGGGTTGCGGTTGTTGGTGCGGGTTATATTGCGGTGGAAATCGCAGGCGTATTGCACGCACTTGGCAGTGAAACCCATCTATTTGTGCGTCAGCATGCACCTCTGCGTACTTTCGATCCGATGATTGTTGAAACACTGCTGGAAGTTATCAATACCGAAGGGCCCACTTTGCATACTGAATCTGTGCCGAAAGCAGTGATTAAAAATGTGGATGGTAGCCTGACTTTGCAACTGCAAAATGGCAAAGAACAAACCGTTGATACCTTGATTTGGGCTATTGGTCGTGAACCGGCAACGGATAATCTGAATCTGTCTGTAACCGGTGTTGAACTGAATGAAAAAGGCTACATCGAGGTTGATAAGTACCAGAACACCAATGTGAAAAGTATTTATGCAGTAGGTGATAACACTGGTGCGGTGGAATTAACGCCTGTTGCAGTTGCAGCTGGTCGTCGTTTGTCTGAACGCTTGTTTAATAATAAGCCGGAAGAATATCTGGATTACACTAATATTCCAACTGTCGTATTCAGCCATCCGCCGATTGGTACTGTAGGACTGACTGAACCTCAGGCAAAAGAGCAGTTTGGTGAAGATCAGGTGAAAACTTATCACTCTTCTTTCACTGCAATGTATACCGCTGTCACTCAACATCGTCAGCCATGCCGGATGAAACTGGTGTGTGTCGGGCCGGAAGAGAAGATTGTCGGCATTCATGGTATTGGCTTTGGAATGGATGAAATGCTGCAAGGTTTCGTTGTTGCATTGAAGATGGGAGCAACTAAGAAAGATTTTGATAACACGGTTGCAATTCATCCGACTGCGGCGGAAGAGTTTGTAACGATGCGGTAATAATATTGTCAAAAATCCACCTATGCATCTTTTCTCTCTGAAAAATACGTTTAAAGGCCGGTTTTATCCGGCCTTTTGCTTAAAGGGGAGCGGGGAGGTGATTGGGTTACCAAAAGGTGGGATTGGAAAACCTTATCAAACTCCTGGGATCGTCTCGGCGTAAATTTAGAAGCTTCCTTTAGAAAATCTCAGCAAAACTGTTATGAAATCTATCCCTTCTATGACTTATCTGGCTTTCTATAATTTCTACAGAACAATTTCCCGAGAGTAAGCTGTGATAATGCGGTGATGTTGTTGAAAACCTTCTTATATATGTTCTAAATTCTGGGCAATATTCCTCAGAAGGTTAGATTTAGCCAATTTTTTTCAGGTGGATCAAATAAAAGGGATTGAATGTGAAAAAACTTCAACAACAAAGCCGTAGGGCTTTTCTCAGTCAAACTGGTAAGCTCACCACTGTTTGCACGGCGATTTCCCTGACCGGCGGGATCGCACAGGCGGTGCGGTCAACCGTCGTAGCCGAGGTATCACAGATGCGGACTACTCTTACTGATCGTCATTACTACCTAAGTGATGTGCTGCTGGAAGAGGGATTTGAGTATGACGGCGATACGGTGATTGGCACCCGTACTGCATTATATACGTTGGAAATCAAAGATGGCAGGATCGTTGCTATCCATGTTTCCGGTATGCCGCTTAACACGAATCAGCCATGCTATCAGGCACAGGATCAGTTGCTGTTGCCCGCTTTCCGCGATATGCACATCCATTTGGATAAAACTTTCTACAGTGGCCCGTGGCAGGCACCGAGGCCGCGCCAGGGTAAAACTATCATGGATATGATTGCCCTGGAGCAGACTCTGATCCCCAAACTGCTACCCACTTCGCAGCAGCGGGCAGAGAGCTTGATTGCCCTGTTGCAATCTAAAGGCAGTACGGTGGCACGCAGCCATTGCAATATCGATCCGGTTAGTGGTCTGAAAAGCCTGGAACATTTACAGTATGCTTTGGAAAATCACCGTGATGATTTCACTTGCGAAATTGTTGCCTTCCCGCAGCACGGTTTACTGCATTCCAAAGTGGAAGGGCTGATGCGCGAGGCGATCCAGATGGGCGTGCAATACGTTGGCGGGCTGGACCCTACTAACGTGGATGCTGCGATGGAAAAATCACTGGATACTATGTTCCAGATTGCGCTTGATAATAACGTCGGTGTAGATATTCATCTGCATGAGATAAGCCCGGAGGGCGTTGCTGCTATCAACTACATGATTGATACGGTGGAGAATATACCGGCCTTGCGAGGTAAGGTTACTATTAGCCACGCTTTCGCCTTGACCACGTTGGACGAGGGCACACTGGCAGAAACCGCTTCCCGTTTAGCGGAGCAGCAGATCACTATTGCCTCCACAGTCCCGATCGGCAGCCTGATGATGCCGTTACCGCAACTCAGAGCCAAAGGGGTGTTTATCATGACGGGTACTGACAGTGTGATTGATCACTGGTCGCCATTCGGCACTGGTGACATGTTGGAGAAGGCTAATTTGTATGCGCAATTGTACCGTGGTTCAGATGAATTTCATCTTTCCCGCTCTATGGCTATTGCTACAGGAGGTGTGTTGCCGCTTAACGACCAAGGACAGCGTATTTGGCCTCAAGTGGGTGATAAAGCTGACTTTGTCCTGGTGGCTGCGAGTTGTTCTGCTGAGGCGGTGGCACGTTTGCCTACCCGTCAGGCAACGTTCCATCAGGGGCGACTGGTGGCTGGTTCGGTGGTTAGGGTCTGATCCAGAAAAGAGTACAGCCGGTTGGTCATTCCCTTATTAAAAGTTGTTTTTGATCTTTTGCCTGTGTTCCAGTTGTCTTCACATTCGTGATGGATCATAGGCAGAAATGACTTAGTGTTCCATATTCAGCCACGCCACAATAAAGTCAGCCACTTGTTCAGGTTGATTGATATTCAGTTGTGGTAAAAGAGTCTCTACTTTTTCATCACTGGCAACAGCAATGACATATTGATCAAGAAGATCACTTAATGGATGGTTAAGAATACGGCGGTATAGAGCAATCTTATTGATTGGATCATTCTTAAAGCCCTCTACCAGAATTAGATCCAGTGAATCTGGATCAAAGCGACTGGCAAGATAGCTCAAATCTAATTCCTGTGAATCTGGCGTTTCTGCTATTAATGCCCATCGTTGTTGGCTGGCGACCAGTGTTTGCTCTGCGCCAGCTTTGCGCAGTTCATAACTGTCTTTGCCCGGTTTATCTACATCCATATCGTGATGAGTGTGTTTTATCAGACCAACCCGAATTTGCCGTTGGCGCAATAATGGGATCACTTTTTTGAGAAGCGTGGTTTTTCCTGTACTGCTGTATGCCGTGATGCCAAGCAGTGGAAGAGGTCTTGTACTCATTTTTTGGTCTCTTGCATATATTCCCAATTCCGGCAATCCTCTGGTGTGTTCAGATTGGCAAAAGTAGCTGGATTATTGTCAAATTGAACGGCTATTGCGCCAACCTTATGCATAAACAGCATCAGTTTGCGATCACCATTAGCCAGATAATTTTCCAATTGACAGAACAGACTACAGTGCAGCAAAGCGAGAGTAGGATGAGCACGATTGCCATCATCTGCATAGGCTGCCAATGCCTGTTGTTTTCCCTGCCATAAACGAGTAACTAAATTAGGGGGAAAGTCCGGTACATCACAAGGAACAAACACAACCCAATCGTGACTGGCTGATTTTAGGGTTGCCAGCATTCCAGACAGTGGTCCAGAGAAATCTGGTGTCAAATCAGGAACAACTTGATCACAACTTTGTCGGTAAATATCCAGATTACGGTTGGCGTTGATGATTAATTCATCTACCTGTGGCAACAGCTTATTCGCAATATGCTGGTACAGCGGTATTCTATTTAAGAGAATTAACCCCTTATCATGGCCGCCCATGCGGGTAGCACGGCCTCCTGCGAGGATCGCACCGCTTATTTTTGGTTGCATAATGTTCAATCTATCAGCTAAGACGGTTATTGCCCGCTAATATAACCTTTTTTAGCTTGGTAATTTGGGCTTCACCAAACGTTTTTCAGATAAGATCACCGGATAACTCGCTGATAAAATAACAATCTTTACGCTTATTGACAGAGCAATTCTTTCTCTGTGCGGCTATCCCTGTTAATTTGTATAGGATTTTGTTTATAAGGAATTTGGTATGAAATATCACCGGCTGAATTTTTGCAGAAGTTGGCGAAAGAAGCGGGCTTTTTTGGTGAATTATCTAAGTTGACCGATGATATTTTGATTTATCACTTGAAAATGCGTGATGCTGAGGCAACAGGAGAAATTCCGGGGCTGAAAAAGGATCACGAAGCAGATTTTAAAACTGCGTTATTGTGCGCCCGTGGCGTTATTACAGATTAATCAAGAGAATAGAATGTGCTAACAAACCAGTCTGCTTTTAATTTCCGGGAATTAACACCGGATTTGATTATGGATGCATTGGTGCAGACCGGACTATACATAGATTCTGGGCTGACAGAATTAAACAGTTATGAGAACCGTGTTTATCAGTTTACAGATGAAGATCGTAAACGTTATGTCGTAAAATTTTATCGGCCACAGCGCTGGGATCGGCAACAGATTCAGGAAGAGCATGATTTTTCCCTGGCGCTGCAACAGGCTGATTTGCCGGTGGCCGCGCCTCTGGTGTTTGATCAGCAAACTTTATTGACTTTTAAGGATTTCTTTTTTGCTGTTTTCCCAAGTATCGGTGGCCGCCAATATGAATCTGATAATCTCTTTCAGTTAGAAGATGTGGGTCGTTTGCTAGGTAGAATTCATCAGATTGGTCGTCGGCAAAAATTTACCTCTCGCCCAACTATTGGGTTAAATGAGTATTTGCACCAGCCGCGACAGTTTTTGGCTGCATGTGAGTTAGTTCCTTCAGTACAGAAAGTGCAATTTTTGGCTGTATTGGATGATCTGATAAACGCTGTAGAATCCAATTGGCGCGACGATTGGCAAATATTGAGGCTTCATGGTGACTGCCACCCAGGTAATATCCTGTGGCGTGACGAAGCCTGGTTTGTTGATCTTGATGATGCGCGTAATGGTCCGGCAGTTCAGGATTTATGGATGTTGCTTCATGGCTCCCGTCAAGAGCAGCTATTACAGTTGGATACTCTGTTGGAAGCTTATGGTGAGTTTACGGATTTTGACCTTGGGGAGTTGTCATTAATAGAATCATTGCGTGCTATGCGGATGGTCTATTATTTGGCATGGGTTGCCCGACGTTGGCAAGATCCTGCTTTTCCCAGAGCGTTCCCCTGGATGACAGATGCCGATTTTTGGTTAAAACAGACGTCACTTTTTGCTGGGCAGATTAAGCTGTTACAAGAATCCCCTTTGCAGCTTAACCCCATGTATTAATGTTTATCATGGAGATATTTATGAAAAAGTTTTGGTTAGCTTTAGTCGGAATGATGATGGCATTTGGTGCCTCTGCTGCTAGTTTTACCGAAGGAACACAGTATGTTGAACTGAAATCACCTGTGGCAAATCAACCACAGGTGCTGGAGTTCTTCTCGTTCTATTGTCCTCATTGCTATCAGTTTGAAGAGAGTTTTAAAGTTCCGCAGACTGTGAAACAGAATTTACCGGAAGGAACAAATTTCGTTCGTTATCATGTGGAGTTCCTAGGGCCACTGGGTAAAGATTTGACTGTGGCTTGGGCAGTGGCAATGGCGATGGGTGTTGAAGATAAAGTGACTCCGCTACTGTTTGAGGGCCTTCAGAAAACACAGACTATTAATACCCCGGCCGATATTCGCAATACCTTTATCAAAGCTGGAGTAACCGGTGAAGATTATGATGCTGCAATGAATAGTTTTGTTGTGAAATCCTTAGTTGTTAAGCAGCAAAAAGCCGCTCAGGACTTGCAACTGCGTGGTGTACCAGCCATGTTTGTTAACGGCAAATATATGGTGAGAAATAATGGCATTGATGCAACTTCTGCTGATACCTATGCGAAATCATATTCAGACGTTGTTAACTTCCTGTTAAAGCAGAAGTAAGGATGGTTCCTGAAATAGAATGATATGAGCATGTGCCGGAGTGAGAGGCTTTGGCACAATGCGCGCCTGAAAGAATTTCTTGTGAGACAAACTTCGGTTATATCCACAACTCTGTGATCTATAAGGTAATATGACAGTTTAATGACTAGGATTATAAGTCATTGATTTTTTACCTACCGTTGATAAACTTTTTTTATCAACGGTCTATGCCAGAATGAAACCCGTAATATCTATACACAAAGTTATCCACAGAATTTATAGCAAAGTGTGAATATTTGGATCTGGCTTTAGCAAAGAAAATTCACACAAAATTCGTTTCCTGCTTCTTGCTGTGGCATCCTATTCCTATTACACCCGTAACAGATAATGAAGAAGACTTATGGCTCAGATAGCAGACAATCCCCTGATTTTGGTTGATGGTTCCTCATACCTTTATCGTGCTTATCATGCTTTTCCCCCGCTGACTAACAGCGCTGGAGAACCGACCGGAGCCATGTATGGCGTATTGAATATGCTGCGCAGTTTGGTAATGCAGTACAAACCGAGTCATGTAGCGGTAGTATTCGATGCCAAAGGTAAAACTTTCCGTGATGAATTGTTTGCTGAGTATAAGTCTCATCGTCCTCCGATGCCGGATGACCTGCGTGCGCAGATAGAACCGTTACATCAAATGGTAGAAGCTATGGGGTTGCCATTGCTGGTGGTTTCGGGAGTAGAAGCCGATGACGTTATTGGTACTCTGGCGTTACAGGCGGAAAAAGAGGGACGTGCGGTACTTATCAGCACGGGTGATAAGGATATGGCGCAATTGGTAACACCAAATATCACGCTTATCAATACAATGAATAATACCATTCTGGGGCCGGAAGAAGTGGTTGAAAAGTATGGTGTGCCGCCAGATCTGATTATCGATTTTCTGGCATTGATGGGAGACTCTTCTGACAACATTCCTGGCGTACCTGGCGTGGGAGAAAAAACCGCACTGGGATTACTGCAAGGGATTGGTGGCATGGATAATATCTTTGCCAATCTGGATAAAATTGCCGGGCTCAGTTTCCGTGGTGCGAAAACGCTGGCAGATAAGATGGCGCAGCATAAAGATGTCGCTTATCTCTCCTATAAACTGGCAACCATTAAAACCGATGTTGAGTTGGATAAAACCTGTGTTGCTTTGTCAGTCAAAGAGCCTGATACGGAGAAACTGCATCAGTTATTTTCTCGTTATGAGTTCAAACGCTGGTTGAGTGATGTGGCAAACGGCGATTGGCTGGCAGAGAAAGGCAAAAAACCGGCATCCACTGGTAATGATGAATCATCTCCGACGGAAGATAAATCTGTTTCGGCCACACTCTCTTCTGATAATTATCAGACTATTCTTGATCAAAAAAGCTTTGATGAGTGGATTGAGAAGTTGAAAAAAGCGCTGGTTTTTGCTTTTGATACCGAAACTGACAGCCTTGATACTTTAACTGCTAATTTGGTGGGTATGTCATTCGCAATTTCTGCCGGAGATGCGGCCTATCTACCTCTAGGCCATGACTATCTGGGCGCGCCGGAACAACTTGACAGAGAGGCAGTGTTGGCGGCATTAAAACCGCTGCTTGAAGACAGCAACCTGTTGAAAATTGGTCAAAATATTAAGTTTGATCGCGGTGTGCTGGCTCGCTATGGCATTGAACTGCAAGGCATTGCTTACGATACCATGCTGGAATCTTATGTACTTAATAGCGTTGCAGGTATGGGGCGGCATGATATGGATAGCTTGGCTGAACGTCATCTGAATCATAAGACCACGACGTTTGAAGAGATTGCTGGTAAAGGTAAAAATCAGCTCACCTTTAATCAAGTTCCGGTGGAACAAGCTGCAATGTACGCCGCAGAGGATGCAGATGTCACTTTGCTGCTACATCAAACTATGTGGCCGCAGTTGGAAAAAACACCAGCGCTGAAAAAAGTATTCCTGAATACAGAAATGCCATTGGTCATGGTGCTTTCCCGTATGGAGCGTACAGGCGTACTAATTGATGCAAATATTCTGGCTGAGCATTCAAAAGAAATTACCACCCGTCTGGATGAGTTGGAAAAAGAAGCTCATGAACTGGCTGGTGAGGCTTTCAATCTGGCTTCGCCAAAACAGTTGCAGGCGATATTGTTTGAAAAATTGCAATTGCCGGTAGTAAAGAAAACGCCGGGTGGTGCGCCATCCACTAATGAAGAGGTATTGGAAGAGTTGGCGGATACCCATGCGTTGCCGAAAGTGATCTTAGAGCATCGTGGGTTGGCAAAATTGAAATCCACTTACACCGATAAACTACCACAGATGGTCCATCCGCTGACCAAACGGGTGCATACTTCCTATCATCAGGCGGTAACGGCAACAGGACGTCTCTCTTCACGTGATCCTAATCTGCAAAATATTCCTGTCCGTAATGAAGAGGGCCGCCGCATTCGTCAGGCATTTGTGGCACCTGAAAGTTACCGGATTATGGCCGCTGACTATTCTCAGATTGAGTTGCGGATAATGGCTCATTTGTCTCAGGATCAAGGGTTGTTGAAGGCTTTTGCCGAAGGGCAAGATATTCACCGGGCAACGGCGGCAGAAGTCTTTGGTTTGCCACTGGAACAGGTAACCAGTGAGCAGCGCCGTAGTGCTAAGGCGATTAACTTTGGTTTGATCTATGGTATGAGTGCATTTGGTCTTTCCCGTCAGTTAGGTATTCCTCGCGGTGAAGCTCAACGCTATATGGATCTCTATTTTGAGCGCTATCCGGGGGTATTGGCATATATGGAGCGTACTCGTAAACAAGCGGAAGAGCAGGGTTACGTTGAAACGCTGGATGGCCGTCGTCTTTATCTGCCAGATATCAAATCTCGCAGTGGTATGCGCCGTAAGGCAGCAGAACGTGAAGCTATTAACGCGCCAATGCAGGGAACTGCGGCGGATATCATCAAAAAAGCAATGATTGCGGTGGATGACTGGATTATCAGTGAAGCGCCGAAAGTTCGCATGATTATGCAGGTTCACGATGAGCTGGTATTCGAGGTTCATGAGTCACAACTTGAACATGCAGAACAGAAAATTCGTGAATTGATGGAGAAGAGTTTGGTGCTTGATGTTCCGTTGAAAGTGGATGTGGGTATTGGTGACAGTTGGGATCAGGCGCACTGATATGCCAGATTAATAAGCGATAGGCTGAACTGAGGTATTTGGTTCAGCCTTTTTTAATGGCCCTGTTAATCATAGTCACCATGTTTTTTCCATCCTAAGGCTGACGAAGAATTGTTATGTTGATTCATATTATTATCCTGATCAGGTCATATTCAATAGACTGTTTTCCATAGGGAATTTGTGCTGCAAAATCCCACGATAATGGGAGATTGGGCAGGATCTTTAATTTCACTAGATAATATTAGTAGTGAACTCAGTGTTGATGTAGCAGAAAAAAGTGATCAAATAGTTGTGTCGATCTGTTTTGCTGTAAAGAAAATACTAATAATGTAATATTTTTTGTACTGTTCGAGTATATTAGATCCAGATCGCATAAATATGTAATTAAACTACATTTAGTGGTGGATAAACAAACAAAACCCTAAGCTGAATCGAGATAATCATTGAAAATAAATTACAAAAAGGCTTTTTCTGAGAAATAAAATAGGGTAGAGTTATTGGCGTAGGGTACAGAGGTAAGATGTTCTATCTTTCAGACCTTTTACTTCACGTAATCGGATTTATAGCTGAATATTAGCTGCCCCAGTCAGTTTTGACTGGGGCATTTTTTTATTTGAATTTAGTGGGTAGGAATAAAAAAAGCGGTATTAACTATTGTCTTCAATTTGAACGGTTGGCTGGCTGAACCATATGTCCAGTTTCTGTTGTAATTTATCGATCCCGATTTTTTTCAGGGCGGAGAAATATTCCACTTGAATATCTCCATCGAGAGCTGCTAACTCTTCACGTACTTTATTCAACTGGTTTTTACGGGCACCGGATGTCAGTTTATCGGCTTTAGTCAGCAATGCCATAACGGGTACATGCATTGCCACCGCCCATTGGATCATCTGTTGATCAAGGTCTTTCAATGGATGACGGATATCCATCAGCACCACTAGCCCAAGCAGGCATTCACGTTTTTGCAAATATTCACCCAGTGCTTTTTGCCATTTACGTTTTATCTCTTCCGGTACTTCGGCATAGCCATAGCCGGGTAAGTCAACCAGACGAATACCTTCTTCTACTTCGAATAAATTGATGAGCTGTGTGCGGCCTGGTGTTTTACTGGTACGGGCGAGACTTTTCTGTTTCGTCAGGGCATTTAGCGCGCTGGATTTACCCGCGTTTGAACGGCCGGCAAACGCGACTTCAATGCCCAGTTCTTGAGGCAGATGGCGAATATCAGGTGCGCTCGTGATAAAACGGGTCATATGATAGTTGTGGTTTTTGATGGTCAAAATGATTATCTCCCTGAGAAATGCACTGAATATATGCCAAAGGAGATTATACCGATAGCCACTGTTGGTTGACAGGATTAAAAATAATGACATATTTCTGATGAGTTAAGCCAAACTTGCTATTTTGCCATCAATTACTGCCTTATTTGTGAAATAAAATTTGATCTATTGTGAGAGGATAAATTTTTATCCAAAGCACCAACCGATTGATAGCGTAAATGTAAGTAAATATTGAGCACTATGCTGAGGAGATTATTAGAATTGATTTCAGCTTGTGTTGTTGACCTTAATATATAGGAATCCAGAATGTTTAAACGTATTTTAGTAACGCTTGTAACTGCATGTTCTCTGAGCGCAATGGCACCTTTGGCTCTGGCTGCGGGTGAGACCCATGTGAAGCTGATGACAACAGAGGGTAATATTGAACTGGAATTAAATAGCCAGAAAGCGCCGATTACAACCAAAAACTTTATTGAATACGTCAATGAGGGTTATTATAACAACACAATTTTTCATCGGGTAATCCCTGGATTTATGGTTCAGGGGGGCGGTTTTACCAAAGATTTGCAGCAGAAAGTGACTAAAGAAGCCATTAAAAATGAAGCGGATAATGGGCTGCGTAATGTACGCGGAACTATTTCTATGGCGCGTACCGCTGATAAAGACAGTGCTACTAGTCAATTCTTTATCAACGTAGCAGATAATGCTTTCCTTGATCATGGTCAGCGTGACTTTGGCTATGCAGTATTTGGTAAAGTCGTAAAAGGTATGGATGTCGTAGATAAAATTTCTCAAGTAAAAACTGAAAATGTTGGTCCATATCAGAATGTACCGGTGAAACCCGTGGTTATCCTGTCTGCTAAGATTATCCCTTAACTTTTTTTGAGACATTAATGATCACTGCGACTATGGCAGTTTCTGGTCTCTTGGTGAATTTGCATCTGACTAACAATCAGGCCTCCATTTAATGAAGGCCTGATTCGTGGTTATTCATACATCTTCTTGGTGAATTCTTTATTTTCTTCGGTTCGTGGATAATATCTGTCTTTGTAGCACTTTTTCTCTTTACTCTCGCAGTGAACACCATTACTCAAAGTGTAGGATGAAAGATCAAAATCTTTCCCATCACCAATCATCTCTTTCAGACGTTTCGAGGCTTTTTTTCCTAAATATTTTTCGGTGAATTTTAACGATAAGCCTTGCTGATCAGCGCAGTATTTTCCTTTTTTATCACAAATAACCCCTTTTTCCGGGAAGAAAATATTTGCCGCTTTAGTTGCAGCCAGCGTGGGGAAGGACAGCAAAAAAAGAGATGCTATGATCAGTTTTGTCTTCATAACAATTACCTTACTTATTGAATATCAAAATAGAGCCTATGTTTTGTAAAGGTATGAGAGTAAGTTGATTGAGGAAAAAGTAGTCATTGATTTTGTTACACTATGCTACAAGTGCTTATGTGCTATGATAGCCGCCCCGTTGTCGTTAGGCCGTTTTACCTGAAATCATGTTGTTCATGATAAAACAAGTTGCAGGATTGGCAGGACAACAAATACAGCGATAAAAATGGGTAGGATAGACTCCTATGTTATTAATAATAGATAACTATGATTCTTTTACGTATAACTTATATCAATATTTTTGTGAATTGGGAACAGATGTTTTAGTCAAGCGCAATGATGAATTACAGCTTGAAGATATTGAGCGATTGGCGCCTACACATCTGGTTATTTCCCCAGGCCCTTGTACCCCAAATGAAGCAGGAATTTCTCTGGTTGCGATTTCTCATTTTGCGGATAAATTGCCGATTCTGGGTGTTTGTCTTGGGCATCAGGCAATTGGGCAGGCATTCGGTGCCAGTGTGGTAAAAGCCAGGGAAGTGATGCATGGGAAAACTTCGGCCATTCATCATAATCAGCAAGGTGTGTTCAAAGGGCTAAATCGGCCATTAACGGTTACCCGTTACCATTCATTGGTGATTGCCGCAGAGACTTTACCCGCCGCTTTTGAAGTCACTGCATGGAGTCAGCATAACGGCAATGTAGATGAGATTATGGGAATTCGTCATCGTACTTTGCCCTTGGAAGGTGTGCAGTTCCATCCTGAAAGTATTCTCAGTGAACAAGGGCACCAGCTACTGAGTAACTTTCTTAGATATTAACCCGATACCCATAATTTCTTCATTTATTCATCTTTTTCATTTGCCCATCTTTGATTTTTTATGCATATTTAATGATTATAATTTCATTTTTGAATGACGATATATAAAAAACGGGTGGGAAAATGATGGAGCATGCCGCAGTAAACAGAAATACATACGATCAAGTCATGTTGCCAATTTATTCACCGGCACAGTTTATACCGGTGAAAGGGCAAGGTAGTCGTGTATGGGATCAGCAAGGGAAAGAATATATTGATTTTGCCGGTGGTATTGCTGTTATGGCTTTGGGGCATTGTCACCCTGCGTTAGTGGATGTTTTAAAGCAGCAAGGGGAGAAACTTTGGCATATCAGTAATATTTTCACCAGTGAACCGGCTTTGATACTCGCGCAGAAACTGATTGATGCAACTTTTGCGGAGCGGGTATTTTTTGCCAATTCCGGAGCGGAAGCGAATGAAGCCGCATTTAAGCTAGCGCGTCACTATGCCATTACTCGTTACCATCCATATAAAACCAAAATCATCGCATTCCATCAGGGTTTTCATGGTCGTACTCTGTTTACTGTTTCTGTTGGTGGTCAACCAAAATACGCTGATGGTTTTGGGCCAAAACCCGCAGATATTATTCATGTGCCTTTTAATGACTTAGATGCAGTAAAGGCGGTCATGGATGATCATACTTGCGCTGTTGTATTAGAACCTGTTCAGGGTGAAGGGGGAGTCACGCCGGCGACACCCGCATTTATTCATGGGTTGCGTGAGCTTTGCGATAAGTATCAGGTACTGCTGGTATTTGATGAAGTACAAAGTGGGATGGGCCGTACCGGTAAGTTATTTTCTTATATGTATTATGATGTTGTGCCGGACATTATCACCACAGCGAAAGCATTGGGAAGTGGTTTCCCTGTTAGCGCTATGCTGACTACGGCGAATATCGCTTCGGCGATGGTGCCGGGAACTCACGGCACAACTTATGGTGGTAATCCGCTGGCTTGCGCGGTTGCAAATGCCGCTTTTGACATTATCAATACGCCAGAGGTCTTGGAGGGCGTTGAAAAACGTCATCATTTGATTGTGAATTTTCTGAACGATATCAATCAGAAATATTCGATATTTGGTGAAATCCGTGGCAAGGGATTGCTGATTGGTGCGGAACTAAAAGCGCAGTATCAGGGAAAATCTAAAGAGATCCTGCAACTGGCGGCTGAAAATGGTTTGATGTTATTGAGTGCCGGTAGTGATGTACTGCGTTTCACGCCTTCGCTGATTATCAGTGAAGAGGAGATAACCCAGGGGATGGAACGGCTGGATAAGGCAATTAGCCAGTTGGTGTAAATAAGAGTGAGAAAAATCAGCGCAATATCATGCGCTGATTAATCAGGAATTAACGTGTACCGTAAACAACAATTGTTTTGCCGTGTGCGGAGATCAGATTTTGATCTTCCAGCATTTTTAGAATACGGCCAACCGTTTCA
The DNA here is from genome assembly GCF_011189495.1 of Photorhabdus stackebrandtii. Classification (NCBI taxonomy): domain Bacteria; kingdom Pseudomonadati; phylum Pseudomonadota; class Gammaproteobacteria; order Enterobacterales; family Morganellaceae; genus Photorhabdus; species Photorhabdus stackebrandtii. Next base: position 25,266 of record NZ_PUJV01000020.1, on the reverse strand, counting down.
CGGGAACAGCCAACAATCTGACCAATTTCCTGACGAGTGATTTTGATTTGCATCCCGTCCGGGTGAGTCATTGCATCGGGTTGTTTCGCCAGATTCAGTAAAGTCTGAGCAATCCGGCCGGTCACATCCAGGAAAGCCAGGTTACCGACTTTCTCAGAAGTTGTTTGCAAACGGCTTGCCATTTGGGCAGATAAACGCATTAAAATATCCGGGTTTACCTGAATCAGTTGACGGAATTTTTTATAGGAAATTTCCGCTACTTCACAGGCACTTTTGGCCCGTACCCAGGCTGTACGCTCTTGTCCTTCTTCAAATAATCCAAGTTCGCCAATGAAATCTCCCTGGTTTAAATAGGAAAGGATCATCTCTTTGCCTTCTTCATCTTTAATCAAAACCGCAACAGAACCTTTTACGATGTAGTAAAGCGTCTCTGCTTTTTCGCCTTGATGAATAAGCGTGCTTTTGGATGGATATTTATGAATATGGCAGTGTGACAAAAACCATTCAAGAGTGGGGTCTGTTTGTGGCTTGCCGAGAACCATTCGCTTCATCCTCTGTTGTTATCGCTGCCTAAATAACACGAGAACCTAAAAGTTTCTCGTCAGGCTGGCTTATAAAGACACTAGCTTAACATATTAGTTTGCTGAAAAACCGACAGGTAAGGGTTTTATATAGGTTATCTGAAATTTGAAACTTGAGTATTGATCTTAACCCACATATACCCGGACCTGCTTCTGTTTTTAACACAGGAAAAGGATTCTGTCTTGTCTTGTATTGTTTCAGCATAATAAACCGCTCATTAGATTGCCAGTTTAATACTGAAAGAGTAGGCTTTGATGCAAAAAATGACTTAAGAGGTACTTATGCAAGCGCGGGTAAAATGGGTTGAAGGGTTGTCTCTTTTGGGGGAATCGTCTTCGGGTCATCAGATAATGATGGATGGAAATGCCGGTGATAAGGCACCAAGCCCAATGGAAATGGTATTAATGGCAGTTGGCGGTTGCAGCACGATTGATGTTATTTCTATTTTGCAGAAAGGCAGATATGACATAAGAAATTGTGAAGTGAAATTAACTTCCCGCCGTCGTGAAGAGGCACCACGCTTGTTTACTTCTATTAATCTGCATTTTATTGTTACCGGCAGGGATTTAACAGAGAAAGCGGTTGAACGTGCCGTCACGCTTTCCGCAGAGAAATATTGTTCTGTTTCGTTGATGCTGGGTAAATCAGTTGAACTTACCCACAGCTTTGAAATTAAAGAGACAGATTAAGATATTATTTCCTGATTAAAAATAACGACAGGTAACTAATATCAGTTACCTGCTTTTCTAACTGAATAAATTAAGAAGTGGATTCAAACGCTGGGTTTTCTAGATTTATCCCAGGTTTTGATCAACAAATTTTTTCCCCTTCCAGTAATCGTTGTACCAATGGCGTCATAATTAATTCCATTGCCAGTCCCATTTTTCCACCGGGAACCACGATGGTATTAATACTTGAAACGAATGAGCCCTGTAACATGGATAACAAATACGGGAAATCAATTTGAGTCAGATCACGGAAACGGATGACGATAAAACTTTCATCCAGGGATGGAATGGCTTTGGCTGAAAATGGATTGGACGTATCAACAGTCGGGACGCGCTGGAAATTTATATGTGTCCGGGAAAATTGGGGGGTAATGTAGTTAATATAATCATCCATCGAACGAACAACGGAATCCATCACCGCTTCCTGTGAGTGTCCCCGTTCTCCGGTATCGCGGATAAGTTTCTGTATCCATTCAAGGTTGACAATCGGCACCACCCCCACCAGCAGATCGACATGACTGGCAACATTATGTTGCGGTGTGACTACGCCACCATGCAGGCCTTCATAAAACAGTACATCGGTCTGCTTTGGTAAGGCTTCCCACGGAGTAAATGTACCGGGGAGCTGGTTGTAAGGCACCGCGTCATCATAGGTGTGAAGGTACTTACGGCAACGGCCTTCACCGGTCTCACCATAGTCAATCATGGTTTTCTCCAGCATGCCAAAATCATTGGCTTCTGGCCCAAAATAACTGATATGTCTGCCTTGTTCCTTGGCTTTACGGATTGCCGCGTCCATTTCAGGACGGGTATAACGGTGGAAACTGTCCCCCTCTATCTGTGCTGCGCTGATGTTAAGTTGCTGGAAAATCTTACGAAAAGCTAAACTGGTTGTTGTTGTTCCGGCACCGCTGGAGCCGGTAATCGCAATAATCGGATGTTTGGCGGACATAAGCAGTAAACTCCATAATGTTAAGAATGGAACATTTCTTTTGGCATAATATTGATGCTCTCATGCAGTTCAGACCACACCAGAATAACATCCCCCCGTTCCAACTGACGACGTATGTCAGCGACTTTCTGCTCAAGGGATTTTTCATGTTCACCGTAGTCAGTGCCTTCCCGCAGGATAAAGCTCTCTATCAAATTTAGCAGAGTTTCTGGCTCCAGTTGTTGCCATGGAATAATCATTGTTGTTGCTCCAGATAAGATGACAGCCAGCCTGGAATACGTTGTTCCAGCCACATTTGTGGTTTCTTCAGTGAACCACTGACAAAGCCGACATGTCCACCATGTTCTGTCAATTGGTATTCAATATTTTTGGGTAACGTGTTGAGATCAGGAATGACTTCCGGTGCCATAAAGGGATCGTCTTTGGCATGAATAATCAACAGTGGCACGGTAATATCAGGCAGGCGTGGCAGAGCGCTGCACTGGCGGTAGTAGTCCGCTGCATCTTTAAAACAGTGGATTTTTGCGGTCACAATTTCATCAAATTCCCGAATGTGTTTCAATCTCTTCACCTGAGACAGATTGATAGGTAGCGAACCCGGGTAGCGTAGCAATTTGCGGGTCGCATTACGTTTCAGATTATTAAGCAGATAGCGCTCATAAACCTGAGAAAATCCTTTTTCTATCCGGTGGGAACAGGCTGCTAACATCAAAGGGGCGGAAACAATGACCGCCGCATTGACTTGGGCCTGTGTTTTTTCTTCTGCCAGATAGCAGGCCAGCATATTACCGCCGACGGAATAACCCACGGCTGAGGTGGGTACATCACCGTAAGTCTGTTTTAACCAGTTCAGAAAATAACGGGCATCGCCTGTTTCGCCAGAATGATAGAGACGTTTTTGGCGGTTTGGTTCACCACTGCATCCACGGAAATGCATGACAACGCCAAGCCAGCCTTTCTTCTGACAGATATGAAGTAAACCGTGGGCATAAGGGCTGTGGAAACTGCCTTCCAGACCATGAAACAGGATCAGCCGTGGCTTATGTGCTGCGGCTGCTGGATCTTCACTCCATGCCAGGTCAACAAAATCGTTATCCGGTAAATCAAGTCGTTGCCAATAGGGTTGCAATTCAGGATACCGCCGCACCAGACGTGGGAGTAGTGTCTGCAAATGCGGATTACTGGCTCCGGTTAGAGGACGAAAGATATCAGTCATAATGATTTCGAGTTAAATTGATTAGTTATATTGTATGGTTAATAACATACTGATATTTTCTGTGAAAGGGAAACATCATTGTTCAGGATGAAAGGAAACGATTCATGACAGCAAGCCTGATTTTTTCATTAACAACTTTTTTGTTTATTTCTGCCATTACACCGGGTCCAAACAATATGTTACTGACCTCATCTGGCGCTAACTTTGGGTTTATCCGTTCTTTGGGATTGATATTTGGCATTCTTCTGGGAATGCAGACGATTTTATATCTGTCCGCTTTCGGTGTGGCGGCATTACTGCTGGTTTATCCTACTATTCACACGATAATGAAAATAGCGGGTAGTTTCTATTTACTGTGGTTAGCATGGAAAACGGCAACGGCCAGTTATCGGCGTTTGGATACTAAAGGCAGCGCTGTCATAAAGCCAGTGCGCTGGTACCAGGGCTGGTTACTACAGTTCCTGAATCCGAAAGCCTGGCTGATGGGATTAGGATCAGTTGGCAGTTACAGTATTGCAGGTGAACAGTATCTCTATTCCATTATCATTATTAGTGTCGCAACGATATTGATAAGTTTTTTGAGTAGTATCGTTTGGGCTGGTTTTGGTTCGTTGATTGGAACGCTGCTCCGTAGTCGCAATGCCTGGTTTATTTTCAATATCATAATGGGAATATTAACGGCAACCTGTGTGCCATTAATTTGGGTTGGATAGTTTAATTCATTAATTTCATTTTGGTTATCAAGTCAAATCGACATTTTTATTGCCGAACAGCAGAGTCAGGACAAAACCGCTGATATAAGCAACCACCAATCCGGTGGCATAAACTGCCATCCCGATAAAAATACCGCTGTTGGAGGTCATCAGTGGCAGTGCGATTAATCCTGATGGACCGAAAACCGTATTCAATCCAACAGGTAAACCTAAATAAGCTACCAGACCGATAAAGAACCCCCCGGCGGCCCCGCCCAGACAGGCGGTGATAAAGGGTTTTATTCGTGGCAAGGTTACCCCGTAAATCAAAGGTTCACCGATACCGAGAAAGCCCGGAATAATGGCGCCTTTTATCTGAGTACGCAGCAGAGAGTTTTTATTCGCTTTGACATACAGCGCCAGTGCTGCACCAACTTGCCCGCCTCCAGCCATAGCGAGGATTGGGAACAGAGAGTTAAAGCCTTGTGCGTCCATCAATGCGAAATAGACCGGAACAAACCCCTGATGCACACCAAACATAACGGCGAGTAGAAATAGTCCTGCCAATATTGCCGTACCAAAAGGATTGCCGTTAAGATTAAGGAATAACCATGACATGCCGCTAAACAGATAGCTTCCCAGTGGCATGATAATAATAAAGGTGATAGCTCCCATGATCAGCAGGGTAATCGCTGAAGTGAGGATCATATCCAGATTGTCCGGAATGATCTTACGAACCTGTCGTTCTACCCATGCTCCCAGAATAGCGGCGATCAGAACGCCGATAATATTGCCGCGTGGATCGATATTGTAACCAAAGAAAGTGGAGATACCGGAGTAGAAACCGCTGGTGGCATCCGGGTTATAACCCAGTACAAACAGCGAGGCGATAATTGCGCCGTTTATACCTGATCCACCAAAGGCTTTTTGCGCGTTATAACCAATCAAGATACTTAAAAAGCTGAACATTCCTTTACTGAATACTTTCATATAACCAATGACTTCAACCAATACAGCATTAGGGTGTGCAACGCCCTGAATGGCGATCTGTTCAAGTAAAGTGGCGAAGCCCAGCAGTAGACCAACGGCAATAAAGCCGGGGATCAGCGGTGTAAAAATAGTAGCGAATTTCGTTAGAAATTTATGTACTGCACTGACCTGTTTCTCTTTAAGCTGCTTTTTATTGGCGGAGGCTATATTGGTTAAATCAGTGCCGCTTTGTGCCGGTTGTTCTGCATGAGCAGAAGAATCCAGCAATTGACTCATTATTTCAGCCGCAGCCTGGGCTTTTCCCGGTCCAAGGACAATCTGCAACTGGTTATCGCTTTCAATAATACCTAACACACTGGGGATCTGTTTCAGTGCGGCTTTATCCACCTTAGTATTATCATGCAGTGTCAGTCGCAGGCGGGTCATACAATTACCACATTGAGCCACATTACCCGCATTGCCGATAGCTGTAAGGATCTGAATAATTATTGCCTGATTAATCTTAGCCATCTTATTTTTATTCCTGTTCAGAAGAAGAAACTATTACCGAACTGTTGATATTGCCGGGCGAATAAAACCGTGATTCTTTTCCAGTAAAGCCTTTGCCTGTTGAGCATCTATTCCTGCCAGAATCATCACAATGGCTGTTTTGCAATGTCCATCACATGCAGCCAGTGCTTGTTCAGCTTGTATCTGGTCGCATTCTGTGGCAGCCATCACGATATTTTTCTGCCTTTCAACCAGCTTGGCATTTGTCGCTTCTACATCCACCATCAGGTTGCCATAAACTTTTCCTATGCGGATCATGGCACCGGTAGTGAGCATATTGAGGATCAATTTCTGTGCTGTACCTGCTTTCATTCGTGATGAACCGGTGACGATTTCCGGCCCAACGACGGGTGTCATGGCAATATCGGCTGCTTGTGTCATCGGGCTGTCAGGATTACAACTGATACAGGCGACGGTGGCACCCACTGATTTTGCATACTCCATGGCACCCAGAACATAAGGTGTACGGCCACTGGCGGCAATACCAACCAATACATCTTTAGAGTTAAAGTGTAGCGCTTGAAGATCATTTGTGCCTAATTGCCGGTTATCTTCTGCATTTTCAACGGCTCTCAAAATAGCTTGATGTCCTCCTGCAATTAATCCAATTACCTGTTCCGGTTTAGTGCCATAAGTTGGAGAGCATTCACTGGCATCCAGAATCCCTAATCGGCCAGATGTGCCAGCACCGATATAGATTAAACGACCTCCCTGACGGAATGCTTCGGCAATTTTATCCACGGTTTCAGCGACTTGAGGTAAAGTTTGTTCTACAGCCAATGCGACTTTTTTATCTTCATTATTAATGAGTTGTAGCATTTCAAGGGTTGGTAAAGTATCAATATAAGTACTGGCAGGATTGCGGCTTTCGGTAACCATATTGTTGAGATTAATTTTCATATTGCTTTCCTGATGGGAATATTCTTGAATTGATAAATAGTTATTTACTCTTCTTTGTTAAAAAGGGCAAATTTGGTCAGTGTTTCGACAAAAGCGATAGTTTTGTGAATGTGATTTTTAGCTGAACCCATATTGTCAAAAGGCGTTGGCCTTATTAGAACAAAAAGCAGTGAAAACGATGTTGTTTCTGTAGTTGTTAAAGTAATTAGTGTGTGAGAGTGAATATGAGTAAGAAACTTTTTAGCAAAGAGTGGTTTAAGGCGCTTTTTTTCATATGGTTTAAGGATCTTTTGTGGTCAACTATACCTGTAATAGTTATTCTTGTTTGGTCAATGATGGCTGTAGTCTTTTTTCCCGATATATGGGGATGGTTAGCATTGTTTGGTGTTGTTGTTTTTATTTGTCTTTTTGTTTTCTCATATATAAGTGAGAAGCGTATAAACGATAAGCGTAAAAGTTAAGCATATATCTTTATATATGCTTAACTTGGTTTGTTGTTAATAGATTCTATCATCCCATATACTATAGGCTGATGTGCCTGCCGTCACGTGATTCCAGGTTATGGATCTGTATTTGAGAAGGACTTTCTCATACGGCATCATTTCATTATTATTTATCGAATTCGGGTAGGTGCAAGAAACGTCAACAATACTCGCTTCTGTTAATTTAACCTCATAAAAAAGCTCTAACTGCCCAGCGGTGTTTGTTCTATAAAAGAGAAAAACTGCATTCAGCAGCTCGTTTGAAGAGATTGCCATTGCTAATAATGGCGATGATTTATCTATTGGCTTGAGGAATTGTACTGGGTGATGCTCTACATTTTGTTCGCGAGTCATCATATGACTTAAACTCAATACCTGTATTTGATCTTCGTGCCCCTTCTGGTATCGATTTCCTATAGAGTCTAGTGTTGAACAACCGGCAGAAATTAAACCTTGTTTCTTACCATTTAGTGATAAGTAAATGATATGTGACATAAGTAATTACCATATGAGTTCTTTGTTTAAATGACCTAAAACTGTATGCCTTAGGCTGTAGAAGTACAACCTTAGCATTAAAATATAAAAAAATTAATAGTTCAATACCGAATTTATTTCCTGAAAGGTATTAATTAACACCTAATTTACTTATTGTATGAAGTAACTTTTGTTTTAATGATCTGTCCTTATCATTTTCATTCCAGTTTCGTCAGGTTAAATCGGATCTGGATATCAGGGCTTTACCCTTTTATTAAATTCTTATAAGTTCGAATGATAGTGCTTTGGTCATAATGATATAGGCACGTATATATTATATGAGCTCCACTCTTTATATAGAGCTTTACTATTACATCATTTACATCATTGATATGATTATTGCGTGATCCGTGTGGCTATTTTTTATATAACGGTGTTATACTCTAATTTTAATTGTGAATGGGTTTAGTTGTATGGATGATAGAGGTAGAGAACAGTTATTACAACAACTAAGTGATGCGTTAGAGAATAGCTCGTTAGTTTCAGAGGAGAAACTGGTATTGGTGATGATGCTATGCTTTCAGCTGTTATCGTCAATTGAAGCTGATCTAATTAATATGAGAGTTTCGGATGGTCGTATTCTTTCACTCAAACTAGAAACGCCATCCGTTAAACACTAGTGTGGCGATTTTTGATTAATTCATTTTTTAGGGAAACTAAGAATGGCAGACTATATTGAACATTATATGAGAATGAAACTGGAGGCTGACCGAATTCTGGCTTTAAGGGCAGAAAAGGCAGTTGATGGAGTAAGAGAAGTAGCAGAAGATACAGTAAATACAATGGAGGGTGGGTTCAATCGATTAGTCAGGCGCGGGTCATATTTCTTCGATGATTATCGTGATGTAAATGAACAAATAAATAGTGAGGATGGAAGGTTTTTTTCAGCTCTATGGAGTGTAACCAAAGGACGAAATCCTATAAAGGAAATAACGGAAGTGTTTTCTAAAGAATTATTAAAGAATCAAAGTGATGAAGCTAAAAAAAGGATATATACTAAATTAGTAGAGAAATTATTGGAGATTTCATCAACATTCGTAGCATCTAGAACTACAAAAAATTCTATATCTACTGCGGTAGCTGAGATTATATATCAATCTTTAATTATGAATATGATTATAAGAGAAGGCATTAAAAAATATGGTAATATTATTTTGACGGCTTTTCAATCATATGGTCTCTTTGAAAAAGCTGCTGTGTCAGCAGATAAGTTAAAAAGAGAGCACCCGTATTTTTACTGGGCTTTATACAGCAAGAAACTGGAAATGCTGTATTTTTTAGTTGAACCCGCATTGTCAAAAGGCGTTGGCCTTATTGGAACAAAAAGCAGTGAAGACGATATTGTTTCTACAATTGTTAAAGTAATTAGTGTGTGAGAGTGAATATGAGTAAGAAAATTTTCAGTAAGGCGTGGTTCAAAGAGCTTTTTTTCATATGGTTTAAAGATCTTTTGTGGGAGGTCATTCCTTTTGGGATTATTGTTATTTGGGCATTTGTAGCTAATATCTTTTTTCCAGACATATGGTTTAGTTTAACCTTGGTTGGTATTTTTGTTGTTTTTATTGCTATGTGGTTTATTGGTAAACGTTGTTAAGCATATTTATATATCCATTCCAGTTTCGTCAAATTAAACCAGATTTGAATATCAGGACCACTCTCTTATCGAATTCTTTAAGGGGATTGAATTATATTGCTTTTAGTCATGATGATATAAAGATTTTGATATTAGAAGCGCTACTCTTTTGCAACCCTTTGCTATTATATCATCGATATGATTATTGTATAATTGATGTGGCTATTTTTTATATAGTGGTGTTATACTCGAATTTTTAATTGTTAATGGGTTTAGCCGTATGGACGATAGAGATAGAGAACAGTTATTGCAACAGCTCAGTGATGTATTAGTGAATAGTCCGTTAATTCCGGAGGAGAAATTGGCAATGATGATGATGCTGTGTTTTCGGCTGTTGTCATCAACTCAAGCCAGTGCGATTGATATGAAGATTTCAGATGGTAGTATTCTTTCGCTAAAATTGGAAACTCCGCCCGTTAAACACTAATGTGACGATTGTTGATGTTAATAATATTAAAGGAAGTTTCACGATGACATATAAAAAATACACCCCCTCTTGGGGAGGTTATATGGGGGATTATCTAAGAGGTCATGTTGGGATTGATCAATTAAAGCCTCAGCATGAGTTCTTTGATGCTATTGGTCTTGAAAAGCAGTTAAGGGAGAATACAACGTATATTGCACTGCTATCATTAGAAGAAGCGAAAAGTGTTTTAGAGGATATTGATTCCCCAAAACCAAAAAGGCCATTTATGAAGAAGGTGTTTTTGGTTGCCGATCCAATATCACCTTATTGCAGGTAATATACATGATGCTTTTGACTTTACAAATGTAGTAAGTGAATTTAAACGATTAGGGATTAAAGCCACAGAGTATGTTGGCAAGAATGGTGAAAAATATATTAAAATCTCAGGTTATGCCGGAGTTAGAAATTTATTACTGCTTCAAGATATGGTGCTTCTAACATGAAGATGATATCTATGGGGATAGGGTAGCAGGGAATAAATAGTGGCATAGTTAAGGGAATGAAATTCTGTATATTATTTTCTGCGGCTTATAGAACGGTTGAATATATATTTAAGGACGAATACACACTGGCTGATTTCTTAGGTAATATCGCCGTAGATATGGCTAAAACAGCAGTGGCTGCCTTTGCTTCTTGGGCTATAGGAACTGTTCTTTCATCTTTCTTTGTGGCGGGTGCCAGTGTCGCTGGTATAGTTGTTTTGGCAGGTTTAGCTGCTGCTATTGTACTAAATTACCTAGATAATAAATATCAAATAAGCGAAAAGGTTATTAAATTAATAAAAGAAGTGTATAATAGAGAGAGCCCATGAAGCTGACTTTAATAATTTTCTTCATGATTGGGGGCGATATAGTTGTGGGTAATAAAAGAAAAATAATGCATATTATTTTGGCGATTTTTATATTGTCTTTGATGTGTTTTGCTATGTTCATCGCAAGTGAAAGTTTATTTTCATTGATTGCAATGGCTGATAAAATTACATTTTCCGGAAGAATGGTAATTATGTTTATTTCCTTTCCTTTGGGTAGTTATGCTTCTATTTTTCCTATTTACTTTCTTTTAACATCGCGTATCCAAAAATATCATGACGCCTATATGAAATATTTTGGCATGATGTTTTTGGTTTCAGTTTTTTTGAGTTTTCCTGTCTCTTTCTCTGTGGATTATAATATGAAGAGTGATAACTATTTGGTATGTGAAAAATATCCTGGATGTCAGATAATATCTATGTAAAAGATATTAAGTTATGTGGTTGTTTCGCATAGTAAGTGCAACATAATTACTCTGTGAGTAAACAAGTTCATATTCCTTTAAATATCTGTCCATTTTGGAAAGTATTGTCTGATTAAACCATTTATATTCTCATTTATCCCTCAATCCCAGGATGCATAAGGATTAGCAAAGTAAATTTTTGTTTTCGGTTTTTCACTGATAACTTCAATGGTACGAAAATTCTAAATCGTTATTAGAGTTTGTTTTAACTGTTTGTTTTGACAATAATAATTCCTTAACTGTCGTTTCTGTTATTTATGATTACAGCTTTCTACTAAGTTTTATTATTATTGTATATAGCGTTTCACGTTTAGCTAATGTTAATAATATACTTTTTTATTTTCTCCGATCACCATATTACCTTCCCAGTTGTCAATTCGCTATTTTTTATCAACAATTTCTGGGTGCTCATTGATATTCAGTCTGTTTTTAATTTCTCCTCTTCTTTCATATAATTAATTATATAGAGGAGATGGATATTTAATTCCATAGATATTGGATTTTATTGGAATATAGTGAGTTTATTTTATATGTTTTCTAAAGGTAAAATTAATCCAAGGATAGAAACCAATATATTTATGAATTGGATGACAATATTTAAAGATCAAGATTAATAATGGTATTTTAGAAATAGCATACGCCAGGTAAGTTACGTTATCCGGTATAGTAGGAATTACATGTCACAGGGTGCCTAGTCATTGATATAGGGAAATTCCTAAAAATGGAAAAATTATCATTTTCTAAAGCGTTTTATTTAATTGAATTACTTACTTGTTTGTCTAGAAAACATGCGTAAATCGTTGTGAAAAATGTCGTGATATATATCGCCAGTTTTTTTAGAATAAGTTAATTGATCATCGCATAGTTGTTGTCTAATCTTTATTTAATTAATTTAAATAAAGTTTACTATAGAAATAGTAACCTAAAGAAAGTATATAAGATAAACCTGAGTGGTGAAAATGTGGATATACGTAATCTAAAAGCTTTTATCGTGTTAGCTGAAACACTTAATTATCATAAGGCTTCTCAAATACTACATATTTCACAACCTGCGCTGACAAAGAAAATTAATGCACTGGAAGCATCTTTAGGAGCACTACCTTTTTTCAGAGGGCCAAATGGGACCAGATTGACTGATTTTGGGCAAAAAACACTAGAGAATGCTCAGAAATTACTGGGGCATTTTGAGCAATTTCAGATTCAGGTTCATCATGATTTACAAGACGACTCACCAAATTATCTTTATGTAAGTTCTTGTTTTCCTATTTATGATTCTGGAAAAATGAAAGAGCGGCTTTTTCTGGGTAGGAAGGGAAAAGTCGTGCTTGTACTAATTACTGGTTTGACATTTGAGCAGCAAATGAATCTATTAAACTCTGGTTTATTACATATTACCATTGTTCCTCTACCATTAACTTCATCACTTATGCCCAGGAAGGTTTTTACTGAAAAACTGGTTTACCTTTTTAAAAAAGGCAATGATTGGTTCCAGAATTTTACAGAATTAAGTGCTGGAATGGCATCGTTGTATCAGCTTATTGGCATGGATGAGAATGATATACCAATTGATTTTACTGATGGTATTAACGTATTTTCTATTTATGATAATAGTATGAATTTAATGTTAAAAACGAATGATGTCATGGTAATGATTGAACTGATAATTAAATGTAATGGTTTTTCTTTAGTTCCGCAAAAAGTTATTCGCTCAATCCCAGTACAATATCTGGATTTATTAGAAGTGTTAAAAACCGATATGGAGATTGATTTTGGTATCTTATGCAGCCCAGTTATAGATTATGATTTAATAAATGCAGTAGAGTTGTTTCTTTTATTGTTTGATAATATGTGAATCTACCTGTCATTTTATATGAAAATAAATTTCATATAGTTCTTGAATTAAAAGTATAATTTCACGATAATAATGTTCATTTTTTCGGATGGATGAATGTTATTAATGAAAATTTTTGATGTAAATATTATTAAGAATAAAGCGGATTTTTTTTCCGCTTTATTTCTTTAATGTAATTTATGAAAGCATTTATCCTTCAAATTCTTGCGTCATTTGTTCAAGTTGCTCCTGAATTTCCATCCATTCTAATTCAATTTCTTCCAGTTTTGATTTAGTCTGATTTTGTTTTTGCAGATATTCAGTCAATTCGGTTTTACGGCTACTATCGTAGACAGCGCTGTCTGACAGCTGTTTTTCTAATATGGTCAGTTCATTACCCAGTTTATCCATTTGTTTTTCCAGCTGGGTAAGCTGTTTGCGCAATGGCTGCGTTTGGTTACGGAAGTCAGCTTGACGCCGTTTTTGATCTTTTCTTTCCTGAGCGCTTTGACTGGAAGCCTCTTTTTCCTTATCGCTATTCTCACGTGATTGTTGATTTTGTTGACGCTGCTGATCTGTCAGCCATTGTTGATAATCTTCTAAATCGCCATTGAAAGGTTCTACCCGGCCATCGTGAACCAGATACAGCTCATCGGTTGTTGAACGCAGTAGATGCCTGTCATGGGAAACTACAACCAGTGCGCCATCAAAGTCGATCAAAGCTTCTGTCAATGCTTGGCGCATATCAAGGTCGAGGTGGTTTGTTGGTTCATCAAGCAGCAAAAGGTTAGGGCGTTGCCAAACCGTCAAGGCCAAAACCAGACGTGCTTTTTCTCCCCCGGAAAAACGTCCGCTTGGGTCAGTGACTTGATCACCTTTGAAACCAAAACCACCCAGATAATCCCTGAGTTGCTGCTCTGTTTCCTGTGGCGTAAGACGTGCTATATGCTGTAATGGTGATTCATCAACACGCAGATATTCCAATTGATGCTGGGCGAAATATCCCAGTTTGATCCCTTTGGCTAATTCCACGTCTCCACTCTGAGATTGCAGCTCACCAGCCAGTAATTTGATCAACGTGGATTTACCTGCGCCATTACGGCCAAGCAGGCCTATGCGGGAGCCGGGAACTAAATTCAGTTTGATGGAGCCTAAAACCGTCCGCTCGCTATAGCCTGCGCTGACTTTTTCCATTTTCAGTAGCGGATTTGGCAGACTTTCCGGTTTACGGAAACTGAAATGGAACGGGTTATCAACATGGGCAGGCGCTATCAACTCCATCCGCTCCAGCATCTTGATACGGCTCTGAGCTTGTTTGGCTTTACTGGCCTTGGCCCGGAAACGGTCAATATAACTTTGCAGATGTGCCACTTTTTCCTGCTGACTTTTATAGAGCGCCTGTTGTTGTGCCAGTTTGGTCGTGCGCTGACGTTCGAAAGAGGAGTAGTTGCCACTGTATTCAAACAGGGATTGCTGTTCGATATGCAGGATCTTATCGGCAATCGGGTCCAGAAAATCCCGATCATGGGAGATAAGGATTAATGTACCTGAGTAGTTTTTCAGCCATTTTTCCAGCCAGATCACTGCGTCGAGATCAAGATGGTTGGTCGGTTCATCAAGCAACAACAAATCAGAACGGCAGAGCAAGGCTTGTGCCAGATTGAGGCGCATACGCCATCCACCGGAAAACGCACGCACTGGTTGATCCAGTTGATCCGGAGAAAAGCCCAGACCATGCAGCAAACTTGATGCTCTTGAACGGATGGTCCAGGCTTGAATTGTGTCCAGTTGGTTGTGTAGATGAGCGATCAGATTGCCGTCATTTTTTTCATTGGCTATCTGTAGTCGCCGTTCTAGTTCACGGAATTCACGATCACCATCAATGACATATTCCAGAGCAGGTATTTCCAATGCCGGTGTTTCTTGATTCACCCAGGCCAGCGCCCAGTTACCGGGAAAAGTGAATGTTCCTGCTTCAGCTTGAAGCTCATTTTTTAATAGTGCAAGTAAGGTAGATTTACCACAGCCATTTTTCCCTACCAGACCCACTTTCTGCCCGGGATTGATAGTGGCGCTGGCATTATCCAGCAAGACACGGGTTCCGCGACGAATTTGTAATGAAGAGAAAACAATCATAGGTGTCGTTTGTATAGAGTATGTTAAATTATTAGAAAGTAATGGGACAATAAGCGCCCTAATTTTGTCACTTTGTATGCATGGTAACGGAAAATACGTGTCCTGACACGTTCTTGAGGAGGGAACGATGTTACAGCCGCCTAAAGTCTTGCTGCTGTATGCCCATCCTGAGCCACAGGATTCAGTAGCAAATCGCGTTTTGTTGCAACCTGTGCTGGATTTAGAGCATGTTACGGTTCACGACTTATATAGAGCTTATCCAGATTTTTTTATTGATGTTCACCATGAGCAACAACTGCTTCGTGAACATCAGGTGATTGTCTTTCAACATCCATTATATACCTACAGTTGTCCAGCTTTATTAAAGGAGTGGATGGATCGCGTGCTGACGCGGGGGTTTGCCAGTGGTACCACCGGGTTGGCATTACAGGGGAAATATTGGCGTTCAGTGATCACAACCGGAGAGCCGGAAGGCGCTTTCCGGGCTGATGGTTATAACTTCTATCCGATGGAAGAGATTCTTCGCCCTTTTGAACTGGCAGCATCCATGTGCCGTATGCATTGGTTATCACCGATGATTATTTATTGGGCACGTCGTCAAAAACCTGAACTTCTTGCCATCCATGCTAATGCTTATCGTGAGTGGCTCAAATCGCCATTATCACTAGGAGGGCTATAGCTATGGAGCATTCAACGCAACTCAGCGCCGGGGTATTATTTTTATTTGCAGCTGTAGTGGCAGTACCGATCGCACAGAAATTCAGGATTGGGGCAGTATTAGGTTATTTGTTAGCCGGGATTGTCCTTGGTCCGTGGGGGCTCAGTTTTATCAGGGATGTTGATGATATTCTTCATTTCTCTGAACTGGGGATCGTTTTCCTGATGTTTATCATCGGTCTTGAACTTAACCCTTCTAAACTCTGGCAACTTAGGCGATCGATTTTTGGTGTCGGTGCGGCTCAGGTTATTCTTACCGCAAGTGTGCTGGCTGGGTTGTTATATCTGACAGATTTTTCATGGCAGGCGGCGGTTATCGGTGGTATCGGTATGGCGATGTCCTCAACAGCAATGGCTCTGCAATTGATGAAAGAGAAGGGCATGAACCGTAATGAAGGCGGGCAGCTTGGTTTCTCTGTTTTGTTATTTCAGGATATGGCTGTAATCCCAGCGTTGGCGTTGATCCCGCTTCTGGCAGGTGAAACAGCATCCAGTGACTGGTATCGGATAGCGTTAAAAATAGCCGCTTTTGCCGTTATGTTGCTGGGAGGCCGTTATCTATTACGTCCGTTGTTTCGTTTGGTCGTCAGAGCTGGAGTACGTGAGGTGTTTACTGCGGCGGCGTTATTGGTGGTGCTCAGTTCGGCGCTGTTTATGGAAGCACTGGGTTTTTCTATGGCGCTGGGAACCTTTATCGCCGGGGTATTGCTGGCAGATAGTGAATATCGTCATGAACTGGAAATATCCATAGAACCGTTCAAGGGATTACTGTTAGGGCTATTTTTTATTTCGGTAGGTATGTCCCTGAATCTGGGGGTGCTACTGATACATTTATCTGATGTATTACTTGGTGTACTAGCTTTAGTCATTGTGAAAGGTGTTGTTCTTTATCTCATCGCATGGACTGCGGGCTTACGGGGTTCATCTTGCTTGCAATTTTCTGGCGTTCTCAGCCAGGGCGGAGAGTTTGCCTTTGTTCTGTTTTCTGCCGCACTGAGCCAGAATGTGCTCAATAGCGGACAGATGGCTTTGTTACTGGTTGTGGTGACAATATCAATGATGACAACGCCGCTTGTGATGCAATTGATAGATGCTATTTTGGCACGCCGTTATAATGCCCCAGATGAGACGGAAGAACAGCCATTTGTGGAAGATAATGATCCGCAAGTGATTTTAGTTGGTTTTGGCCGGTTTGGGCAGGTAATAGGCCGTCTTCTGATGGTGAATAAAATCCATATAACGGTACTGGAGCGTGATGTCAGTGTTGTTAGTACCATGCGGCGTTATGGCTACAAGGTTTATTATGGTGATGCGGTTGAGTTGGAATTGCTCCGTTCGGCAGGGGCGGATAAAGCTAAAGCGATTGTTATTACCTGTAATGAGCCGGAAGATACCATGATGATCGTTCATTTATGCCAAAAACATTTCCCGAATCTGCATATTATGGCGCGGGCCAGAGGGCGCCTGGAAGCGCATGAATTGTTACAGAATGGTGTAGAAAATTTCACCCGTGAAACTTTCTCCAGTGCATTGGAATTGGGCCGTAAAACGTTGGTCGGATTGGGAATGCATCCGCATAAGGCTTATCGTGCAAAATATCATTTTCATCGGTTGGATATGCGGATGCTGAGAGAATTGATGCCACATCTACAGGGTGATGTGGCTCACATATCTCGTATAAAAGAGGCGCGACGGGAATTGGAAGAGTTGTTTGAGCGGGAAATGCAGAATGAGCGTCTCCAACCGGATGGTTGGAATGAACATGAACATATGAATAGTCGCGGAGCAAACGATGACAGTAAGCCGTAAAAGATTTATTGCTGGTGCTGTTTGCCCTGCGTGTCACTTCCAGGACACGCTGGCAATGTGGCGGGAAGATCAGGTGGATGTGGTGGAATGTGTCCATTGTGGTCATCAACAACGCCAAACTGATGATAAAGTGGCCTCTCATGTGAGAAAACAGGAGCAGGTTATTGGTATTTTTACACCACAATAATTGTGTGAATTTTAATGCGGGTGGGTACAGAGGCTTAGAATTCCGTTACAATCGGTAAAAATTTTTAGGCCCACGGGTAGGAGATGTCATGAAAGTAGCAAAAGACTTGGTAGTTAGCCTGGCTTATCAAGTAAGAACAGAAGATGGTGTTTTAGTTGATGAGTCACCGGTGAGTGCGCCGTTGGACTATCTGCATGGCCGTGGTTCATTGATCAGCGGTTTGGAAAAAGCGCTGGAAGGCCGTGAGGCTGGTGAGAGTTTTGATGTTAGCGTACAGGCTGATGATGCCTATGGTCAGTATGATGATAATCTGGTTCAGCGTGTGCCAAAAGATGTATTTGTGGGTGTCGATGAACTGGAAGTGGGGATGCGTTTCCTGGCTGACACCGATATGGGACCGGTACCCGTAGAAATCACCGCGGTTGAAGATGAGCATGTTGTGGTTGATGGTAACCATATGCTGGCTGGTCAGAATCTGAAATTCAATGTTGAAGTTATTGCTATCCGCGAAGCGACCGAAGAAGAACTGGCTCATGGTCATGTTCACGGCGCGCATGGTCACGAACATGGCGAGGGTGGTTGCTGCGGTGGTCACGGCCATGATGATGGTCACCACCACAATGAAGGGAACGGATGCTGCGGTGGCGGTAGCTGCCATTGATAGATTAAAGCGGATTGTCAGGCTTTAATATTCAAAAAAGCGGGGCAAGCTTGAGATAGTCGATTTCTCTTACTTGCCCTGTGTATAGTGACTGGGTTGTTTTTTTACTTAGTCAAAATTAATAATGAGGCGGTGGTGTTTCTTCAGACTGTGAAGCGACCATCGATGGTTGAGTGGCTTTCAATCGCTCTGTCATCAACCGCAAATGCTCTCTTAATTTAGCCAACTCCATTTGCTGCTCAGTTACCACCTCATTCAACTCTTCGATAGTTATTTCCTGAAAGGCAACTCGGCTTTCCAAATGTTCAAGCCGTTGCTCAAATTCTGACAGATCCATGATTTCCTCCCGTTTCAGGTTGTGTTGACCTGTGTTAGACGCCTCATATTAATTAAGAGTAACCCATTATGCCCGGAATATTCTGTGAAATATGGTTGTTATGAAACCTCTTTTCATTCATGTTGTCTCAACAATTTTGGGGCACTAAAAAGCAGCAAATATTGTGTTGTGCTCCTGTAGACAGTTATAGTGACTTGATTGCATAACTTTTGCTGACGGTAAATATCCCCCAAAGCTATTGGAGAAACAGATGAAATTATTGTTTAAAGTTACCCTGCTTGCTACCACATTGGCGATGGCTTTCAGCGCTCCTCAGGCGTTGGCTGCTAAAGCGGATAGTCAGAGCAGTACAGAATTGAACAGCGCATTTAAAACAGAAGATCAGCAAAATGCTTATGCTCTGGGTGCATCTTTAGGGCGTTATATGGAAAACACCCTGAAAGAGCAAAAATCTCTGGGTATCCCATTGGATAAAGATCAATTGTTGGCGGGTGTACAGGATGCTTTTAATAACAAGAGCAAACTGAATGACAGCGAAATTGAAAATACTTTGCGTGCATTTGAAGGCAAAGTGAAGTCTGCGGCTGAAGCTAAGATGGAGAAAGAAGCCAGCGATAATGAAGCTAAAGGGGCTAAATATCGTGAAGCTTTTGCTAAGGAAAAAGGCGTCGTTAAGAGCAAAACCGGCCTTTTGTATAAAATAGAAAAGGAAGGGAGTGGTAAAAAGCCTGCGGCAAGTGACACTGTCGTCGTAAACTATAAGGGAACATTGATTGACGGCAAAGAGTTCGACAGTTCATATAAGCGTAATGAACCACTTTCTATTCGTCTGGACGGTGTTATCCCTGGTTGGACAGAAGGTTTGCAAAATGTGAAAAAAGGCGGAAAAATCAAACTGGTTATTCCACCAGAGCTGGCCTATGGTAAAGCGGGTGTTCCAGGTATTCCTGCAAATTCTACATTAGTGTTTGATATTGAGTTGCTGGATGTGAAAGCAGATACCAAAGCTAAGTAATCCATTCACTAAATATCTTTGATGAATGTGGATAAAACCGTTGGTAGAGATTCTGTCAACGGTTTTTTGTTACTGAAAGCTGTGATATAGGCCAAATGTCTGAGTAGCTATGGCTTGACGATGATGTAATGTGGTTTTAACGTCAATATCTGATGTGAATGAAAAGATCTTTGACTGAGATCTCTGTTAAGCTGCGATAGTTGAATTTCCACAAGAAATTTTTATATGTTTATCACGTTGTGTTTTTAGCAAGACGTTGTCTGCGTTTGAAGGATGGTGTATTTAATGTCTAACCCGTTAATATCTGGTGATATCAATGATATCGATTTACTGGAAAACCAACCGTTTACTGAAACGGATCACGAAATTTTAAAATCTTATGAAGCCGCAGTTGATGGTTTGGCTATGCTGATTGGTGGGCATTGCGAGATTGTCCTTCATTCACTGGAAGATCTTAAATGTTCAGCGGTCAGAATAGCTAATGGAGAACATACAGGTCGTAAAATAGGTTCACCTATCACTGATCTCGCGTTGCGTATGTTACATGACATTACAGATGAAGACTGTAGTGTATCCAAAGCCTATTTTACCCGAGCAAAAAGCGGCTCATTGATGAAGTCAGTCACTATTGCAATCCGCAACCGGAATCGCAGGGTGATCGGCCTCTTGTGCATTAATATGAATCTTGATGTCCCTTTCTCTGAAATAATTCAGACATTTATTCCAGAGGAAACCCATGACGTTGCACCAACAAATGTAAACTTTGCATCATCCGTGGATGATTTGGTTGCGCAAACTCTGGAATATACTATTGAAGAAGTCAATATTGATCGCAATGTATCTAATAATGCGAAGAACAGGCAGGTGGTTCTGAATCTCTATGAGAAAGGCATTTTTGATATTAAAGATGCAATTAATCAGGTTGCTGAGCGTTTAAATATTTCTAAACATACTGTTTACCTCTATATTCGCCAATTTAAAAATGGGGAATGCTTAGGGCCCGAACGGTAATGTCTTCGCTGTCTTATTGTCTGCTGGTGACGGGGCCTGCGTATGGTACTCAGCAAGCCAGCAGTGCTTACCAATTCGCGCAAGCTTTGGTTGCGATGGGACATAAACTGAATACCGTATTTTTTTATCGGGAAGGGGTTTATAACGGTAATCAACTGACCACACCAGCCAGTGATGAGTTTAATTTGGTTAACGAGTGGCAGATGATGGCAACAGAGCATCGGTTTGGCATGCATATTTGTATTGCCGCCGCTCTTCGCCGTGGTGTCCTTGATGCGCAACAGGCGAATGAATTGAATTTACCTGTTGCAAACCTGGCGGAGGGGTTTGAATTAAGTGGATTGGGAACGCTTGCTGAAGCCATGCTGACTTGCGATCGTGTGGTGCAATTCTGAGAGGCAAAAATGAAAAGAATTGCTTTTGTCTTTACAAAAGCACCTCATGGTGATTCTGGTGGCAGAGAAGGTCTGGATGCATTATTGGCAACCTCGGCGTTAACAGAAGAGATTGGGATATTTTTCATTTCTGATGGTGTGCTGCAACTCCTGCCGGATCAGCAACCTGATAGGATCCTCGCCAGAAACTATATCACTACGTTTAAGGTCTTGCCTTTGTACGATATTAAAAAATATTATTTGTGCCAGGAAGATCTTATCATGCGTGGGTTAAGCTCAGTCCGCAATTTTATTCTGGATGCGGAAGTGATACCTGCAAAAGTTATTCGTGAAAAATTGGCTGACTATGATGTGGTGCTGACATTTTGAGCGATTGGAAGGACGATGATATGCTATATACTGTTGGCCGATCCCCTTATCAGTGTGATTTCAATATGATATTCAATTTGCTCGCCAGTGGTGATGACATACTGTTTATTCAGGATGGTGTATTGGCAGGCATTGATGGTAATGGCTATCTTCCGGCTTTAATTAGTCATGGCGTTACATTGTATGTTCTGAAAGAAGATATTGAGGCGCGGGGATTGGCAGGTCGGATTTCGGACAAAGTGCAAGTTATCGACTATACTGACTTTGTTAACCTGACGGTAAAACACCATCAACAATTCGCTTGGTAGGTCAGAGAAAATGTATATTTCTTGACACCCTGGCGAGTCAGCCATAAAATTCCGCGTCCTCGTGTTTTGCCGTCAGGGCAGACAAGAGATTTTATCCGTGTTTACGAAGCAAAAAAACCAGGAGTTTTTTTAATAATGGCAACTATTAACCAGCTGGTGCGCAAACCCCGCAGCATGAAGGTTGCAAAAAGCAACGTTCCTGCTCTGGAAGCTTGCCCACAGAAGCGTGGCGTATGTACTCGCGTATATACCACCACTCCTAAAAAACCAAACTCCGCACTGCGTAAAGTATGTCGTGTGCGTTTGACTAACGGTTACGAAGTTTCTTCCTATATTGGTGGTGAAGGCCACAACTTGCAGGAACACTCCGTAATTCTGATCCGTGGCGGTCGTGTTAAAGACTTGCCAGGTGTGCGTTACCACACTGTGCGCGGTGCACTGGACTGTTCCGGTGTTAAAGACCGTAAACAAGGTCGTTCTAAGTACGGTGTGAAGAAGCCAAAGGCTTAATGGTTCTCCGTTAAGTAAGGCCAAACATTTTCACTTTAATGTCAAAATAAACTCGTAGAGTTTTGGACAACCCTGAATTCGAAACGGAGTATTTCCATGCCACGTCGTCGTGTAATTGGTCAGCGTAAAATTTTGCCAGATCCAAAGTTCGGATCTGAATTACTGGCCAAATTTGTTAATATCCTGATGGTAGATGGTAAAAAATCTACTGCGGAAGCAATTGTATATAGTGCGCTTGAGACCCTGGCTCAGCGTTCTGGTAAAGAACATCTGGAAGCGTTTGAACTCGCACTGGATAACGTGCGTCCAACCGTGGAAGTTAAATCCCGCCGTGTTGGTGGTTCTACTTATCAGGTTCCAGTTGAAGTTCGTCCGGTTCGTCGTAATGCTCTGGCAATGCGCTGGATCGTTGAAGCTGCTCGTAAACGCGGTGATAAGTCTATGGCCCTGCGCCTGGCGAACGAACTCTCTGACGCAGCCGAGAATAAAGGCTCTGCTGTTAAGAAACGTGAAGACGTTCACCGTATGGCAGAAGCTAACAAGGCGTTCGCTCACTACCGTTGGTAATTCCATTGTAGTGATGATGCCCTGGGTGGCAGCTCTGCCACCCAGATTTAAATTGAACGTCCTAGGAATAGAGGAATCAAATGGCTCGTACAACACCCATTGCACGCTACCGTAACATCGGTATCAGTGCACACATCGACGCCGGTAAAACCACCACTACCGAACGTATTCTGTTCTACACTGGTGTAAACCATAAGATCGGTGAAGTTCATGATGGCGCTGCTACTATGGACTGGATGGAACAGGAGCAGGAGCGTGGTATTACCATCACCTCTGCAGCAACAACTGCTTTCTGGTCAGGTATGGCTAAGCAGTTTGACGCGCACCGTATTAACATCATTGACACCCCAGGGCACGTTGACTTCACTATCGAAGTAGAACGTTCCATGCGTGTTCTTGACGGTGCGGTCATGGTTTATTGTGCGGTTGGTGGTGTTCAGCCACAGTCTGAAACCGTATGGCGTCAGGCGAATAAATATAAAGTTCCACGTATCGCGTTCGTTAACAAAATGGACCGTATGGGCGCGAATTTCTTACGCGTTGTTGAGCAGATCAAAACGCGTTTGGCTGCAAACCCAGTACCTCTGCAATTAGCCATTGGTGCAGAAGATGGTTTCACCGGTGTTGTTGACCTGGTGAAAATGAAAGCTATCAACTGGAATGATGAAGATCAGGGCACTACCTTCACTTATGAAGATGTTCCAGCTGATATGCAGGATCTGGCTGAAGAATGGCGTAACAACCTGGTTGAAGCCGCTGCGGAAGCATCAGAAGAGCTGATGGAAAAATATCTCGGTGGTGAAGAGCTGACTGAAGAAGAGATCAAAGTTGGTCTGCGTCATCGTGTTATGACTAACGAAATCATCCTGGTTACCTGTGGTTCTGCATTTAAGAACAAAGGTGTTCAGGCAATGCTGGATGCTGTTATTGAGTACCTGCCGGCACCAACTGACGTTGAATCCATTAAAGGTCTTCTGCCAGATGGTAAAGATACCCCGGCAGAGCGTCATTCTGACGATAGCGAACCGTTCTCGGCATTGGCGTTTAAAATCGCTACTGACCCATTCGTTGGTAACCTGACCTTCTTCCGTGTCTACTCTGGCGTGGTTAATTCCGGTGATACCGTTCTTAACCCAGTGAAAGACAAAAAAGAGCGTTTTGGTCGTATTGTTCAGATGCATGCTAACAAGCGTGAAGAAATCAAAGAAGTTCGCGCAGGCGATATTGCAGCTGCGATCGGTCTGAAAGACGTGACTACGGGTGATACTCTGTGTGATATCAGTGCTCCAATCATTCTGGAGCGTATGGAATTCCCAGAGCCGGTAATCTCTGTTGCGATTGAGCCAAAAACTAAAGCTGACCAGGAAAAAATGGGCATCGCTTTAGGTCGTCTGGCTCAGGAAGACCCATCATTCCGCGTGTCTACCGATGAAGAATCCGGCCAGACTATTATCGCGGGCATGGGTGAGCTTCACCTGGACGTTCTGGTTGACCGTATGCGTCGTGAGTTCAAAGTTGAAGCGAACGTCGGTAAACCTCAGGTTGCTTACCGTGAAACCATCCGTACTACTGTTGAACAAGAAGGTAAATTTGTTCGTCAGTCTGGTGGTCGTGGTCAGTTTGGTCACGTATGGCTGCGTATTGAGCCAATGGAAGCAGGTGGCCCAGGCTACCAATTCGCTAACGAAATCGTTGGCGGTGTTGTTCCTAAAGAATATATCCCTGCGGTAGATAAGGGTATTCAGGAACAAATGAAAAATGGTGTTCTGGCCGGTTACCCGATTGTTGACGTTAAAGTGGCACTGTTCGATGGTTCTTACCACGAAGTTGACTCCTCTGAAATGGCGTTCAAAATCGCAGGTTCTATGGGTTTCAAAGAAGGTTTCATGAAAGCGAAACCAGTTCTGCTGGAACCTATCATGAAAGTTGAAGTTGAAACTCCAGAAGACTACATGGGTGACGTTATCGGTGACCTGAACCGTCGCCGTGGTATGATCGACGGTATGGAAGATCTTACTACCGGTAAAATCGTACGTGCTCAGGTACCATTATCTGAAATGTTTGGTTATGCTACTGACCTGCGTTCTCAGACCCAAGGTCGTGCTTCTTACTCCATGGAGTTCCTGAAGTACAATGAAGCGCCGAGCAACGTCGCTCAGGCTATTATCGAAGCTCGTAAGGCTAAATAAAAGCTTTTCGGGTTTAATATCTAGATTTAGCTCCCTCCCCATATAACGAGGGAGCGATATTAAGGAATAGAGTCGTGTCTAAAGAAAAATTTGAACGTAAGAAACCGCACGTTAACGTTGGTACTATCGGCCACGTTGACCATGGTAAAACTACCCTGACTGCTGCCATCACTACTGTATTGGCTAAAACCTACGGTGGTAACGCTCGTGCATTCGACCAGATCGATA
>NZ_PUJV01000019.1:0-70957 GCF_011189495.1 Photorhabdus stackebrandtii | reverse complement strand
TTTGCCTGGCGGCGATAGCGCGGTGGACCCACCTGACCCCATGCCGAACTCAGCAGTGAAACGCCGTAGCGCCGATGGTAGTGTGGGGTCTCCCCATGTGAGAGTAGGGAACTGCCAGGCTTTAATTAAAGCTTTGTGTGATGAAGAATGACACAGAGTGTTATGGGTAGAAAGTAGGATAAAATCGCTGAGAGTGATTTTTCACATTGTGAAAAGCGGTGGTCCGAAGGGCGAATGGCAGAAGGGCCATTCGTAAACTGCCCTGATTGGCATTGAAATTTTATGTTGTGCTAACGATATAAAGGACAAGAAATTCGGTGGTGCGGTAGTTCAGTTGGTTAGAATACCGGCCTGTCACGCCGGGGGTCGCGGGTTCGAGCCCCGTCCGCACCGCCACCTTATTTAGGGGCGTAGTTCAATTGGTAGAGCACCGGTCTCCAAAACCGGGTGTTGGGAGTTCGAGTCTCTCCGCCCCTGCCAGTTACAAGCTAAGTAATAATTAAGGTAGTTCGCAATTGATAACCCAGCTATTTAGCTGGGTTTTTTCTTATCTATACTGCGCATAATGAATGCATATCACCTTGGCAGATGTTATTTTTTGACTGTGATAATTAAGGGGGGTGACTCAGAGGAGAAAGTCTTCTGGGTATCTGGCAAGGGAAATATTAGCTAGACACAATTTATTGATTTAACTGACAAAAAACTATTTAAACTTAATATCTTTATTGTCACTTTTACATGCAGAGAGAGCATCTCTTGACTGATCAATTAAAGGGTGTTGTTAGTTTATTATCTTAATTTTGACTTGAATGTTGGATTCGTATCTAAGAGTAAACTATAACAGCATATTCTTTATTGTCTTTGAGATTTAGTATTCAAGCATCTTTTTCATGAATTAATTCAGCGGCATGTAGATTCAGACTCTTTTTGGGGTTAGAAGGCGTAGGTGATCAATGCATCTACCGCCTCTAATAGGAAACTGATCGGGCTACGATATTTTAAGGATTCTATGTGAGAAATATTTCTTAACGTAATAAACATCGTTTTAATTAGATAATATTTTTTCAGTATTATCCGCTCCTATAGTAATAAAACCTTTCCTTTATCCATTTATACCTTTCATCTTTCAAGTTGCTGCTTTGTTGGCTGCTTTCACATATCCCAGTCACAGCGTTATTTATGCTCCTAGGGAGGCGTTCATTTGCCGCCGCGCTGCAACTTGAAATCTATTGGGTATATAGATATTTATTATCAGTGTGAATTCTTACATATTTCATCTATAAATAGGTCTTATATGGTGATAAATAGAGGATATCTAACTATGAAAAACTGTGAAAGATATAATATTTCGAGATATTGTTTATAAGAGAGAAGTTAGGCGGTTGATGTATCTGGATCTATTCTCCGTTCATTACTAATGCTACTAGGGGTAAAAATTGCTGACAAAAATTATCGACTTTGCTATAAAATTTTTCTGACTTAATTGTGTTTAAAGTATTTACGTCAATTAAGTCTTAGTGAACACTCTAATCGTGACAGTTTTCTTATTAAATGAAGTTCGGTTTAAAATTTAAAATAAAAGTTACCTAAGTCGAATAACAAGGTAAGAACATTGAGTATCCAGACGATAAGGATAGGTTCGTTTAGTAAGTTATTCAAAATCATCTTACCCCCTTCTTCACTGTGGCTCTGGGTTCTTTGATTTAAATCACAGCTTTAAACCGTGTGTAGTAAGTGAAAACTATTTAGCAAATAGGGGATATGTGGAAGGATGGCGAAAGTAATCCCGCCTCCTGAGCGATCTAAAGTTTCGTTCTTTCTTACTATTTTCGTTTTTGTTTCCGTGTAACACTCCTATCTGGAAATCTTGCCACTAATTGAATGAGTTGCATAAATACCTCTTAATCTCTTGTAGAAGTATTGATGATAGGTATTTTTAATAGCTGCTGAATCAATGCTTGTTGATCGTTGTTCTGTAACCATATAGCGTATAATGGGCGTTCAATTAGTTCAGTATTTGGGTAAGGGATAAGTTCTGAATATTCGTTTTGCCAGTGTATTGGCAGGAAGGCGGCTCCTCTGACACTATTGAGCAGTTGGTGAGCTATATGTGCTGAAGTGGTTGTGATTATGGGCAATTGCTCACTTTTTAAAATCTGTTGCTCTTGATGATGGAAATCAGCTCCCCATTCTAATTTAATGTAGTTTTCAACTTGGTATTTCAGATTTTCTTCTGTCGTTAATAACTTCAGGCAAATATTCCCTAATAACAAGCTTTGGAATTCATCCATTTTAGGTGATTCAGTCGTTATTAGTAGATCTAACTCACGCGAATGAAGTTGTTTAACAAGGGATTGCCGCGTAGAAACCCGGGATTCTAATCTTAGTTCCTGATGTCTTTTATAGAAATCCTGTAGCCAAGGAGTTAAATACGCTTCCCATAATGATGCGGTGGCGCCAATTGTTAATTCAGTATGTTGAGATGCATGTGTTATCTCTTTTTTAGCCAATTGCCAGGTATTCATCAGTGATTCTGCATACGGCACAAGGCGCTCACCAGCGGCTGTAAGACGGATGTTATTGCGATGACGCGTGAAAAGATTAGCACCTAATTGGTTTTCTAATTGGCGTATGCGAAAGCTGACTGCTGACTGTGTCAGGTATAGTGATTCGGCTGCCCGACCAAAGTGACGAGTTTTACTGACCTCCAGAAAGGTTTTCAGTAATTCGGTGTCCATATGTTTCTCCAATAATTTTTATCGTTAAGATTTAAATGTTTTGTTTTACAGAACGCCAGGCCTATCTAATACTCCGCGCCATAATTAGCATGATAGTAACAGTAATAGAATTAGGAGTGTGTCAGATGGCCGAAAGCTTCATCACGACTAATCGTTTTTTTGATAACAAACATTATCCTCGCGGGTTTTCCCGCCATGGCGATTTCACCATTAAAGAGGCGCAATTGCTAGAGCGTCATGGTCATGCGTTCAATGAGTTAGATCTCGGTAAACGTGAGCCTCAAACAGAAATAGAGAAACTGTTTGTTGCTGTTTGCCGGGGTGAACGTCAACCTGTGACGATGGAAGAAAAAGTATGGGCCAAATATTTGGCAAGGATTAGTCGTCCAAAACGTTTTCATACCCTGTCAGGTGGTAAGCCTCAGGTTGATTCTTCTGATGACTATACCGACACTGATGATTAATATCATCACAAGTTATGAGTACAGGGGCTTTGCCCCTTTTTTCATTTTTAACCTGATTGTTTTTGTAACTGAATTAGTAGCCTGTCCATACTACGGTAGCTTAAGGCTTCCATAATATGTAGTTTTTCTATCTCTTTTTTTCCTTCTAAGTCGGCGAGTGTCCGGGATGTTCTCAGAATTCGATGCCATGCCCGGATGGAAAGCCCTAGCTTTGTTAGTGTTTCTTCTAGAAACACAGCATCGTTAAGTTTGAGCTTACAAAATGTTTCTGTCTCTTTACTATTCATATGAGCATTAATTTTTCCACAGCGTTTTAATTGTATTTTTCGCGCTGTCAGTACTCTTAATTTCACATCTTTGCTGCTTTCGCTTGATCTAATTGGGCTACTCAATGTTCCAATGGGTAACAGAGGAACTTCAATTGAGAGATCAAAGCGATCTAAAAAAGGCCCAGAAAGTTTTGCCAGGTATCGAAGTATTTGCTGAGGATTACTTCGATTATGAATTCCTTGATGATGGCCTGTAGGGCTGGGATTCATTGCTGCTATTAATTGAACCTGAGCAGGAAAACAAACTTTGGCTCTGGCTCTGGATATGATTATTTCCCCTGATTCCAGTGGTTCTCTGAGAGCATCGAGGACTCTGCGTTCAAATTCAGGAAGTTCATCCAGAAACAGCACACCGTTGTGAGCAAGTGATATTTCACCGGGTTTAGGAAGTCCACCACCGCCAACCAGCGCTGCCATTGATGAACTGTGATGAGGCGCTCTGAATGGGCGCATATGCCATTGTTCTGGTGGCAGGTAGGTATCTACCAGGCTATTGATAGCGGCAACTTCAAGGGCTTCTTTGTTTGTTAATGGCGGTAATAAACTGCATAGGCGGCTTGCTAACATCGTTTTTCCTGTCCCTGGTGGGCCAAGTAGTAAAAGATTATGTCCGCCTGCTGCTGCGATTTCTAATGTGCGTTTTGCTTGTTCCTGACCAATAATGTCCTGAAGATCCGGTTGTGATTGTTCTGTTGAAAATTCATGTTGGATCGTTGCTGTCAGCAGTTGTTTTTCTCCTTGAAGAAAGTGGCAGATATGCAAGAGGTGTTCCGCCATTAATGTTTCATCTTGAGATAAAATTGCCAGCTCCGTTCCGTTTTCTGTCGATAGAATAAGTTGCCTGCCTGCGTCTCCTGCGCTTAGTGCAGCTGGAATTGCGCCATTGACTCTCCGTAAGCCCCCGGATAGCGCGAGCTCACCAAGAAATTCATAACGGTTCAGTTTATTGGCAGGTATTTGTTCTGAGGCTGCCAGAATAGCGATAGCAATCGGCAAATCATAACGACCGCCTTCTTTGGGAAGGTCTGCTGGTGCAAGATTGACAGTGATTCTTTTAGGCGGATAGGTAAACCCGCTGTTGATCAACGCGCTTCTGACACGATCTCTTGCTTCTTTTACGGCTGTTTCAGGCAAACCAACCAGAGTTAACCCAGGTAAGCCATTACTAATATGCGCTTCAACAGTAACAATGGGGGCATGAATACCTATAGTCGCTCTGGTATAAATAACAGCGAGGGCCATCCTATTCTCCTTAGTAAGAAAACGCATATGATGGGCTGAAATGAGATAATAAATAGTGTCTTATTATTTTTTTGCGAGACGGCTCTAAGAAATACTCTACGAGGTGGCTAAAAGAATTGCTTTATTAAATTTTCGTTAGATGATTTTTATTTTAATTAATTGGTGTTTATTTGTTTTATACCCGTAAATTTAATCATGTAATTTATTTTTATATTGTTGCTCTGATGGTTTTTTATTATTTTTGGTGCTTTAATATTGGTTTTTTTATTTATTTTTAATTCAAATTTATATATGTTTTCACAGTAAGTTAAATTAGTGTTTTATATATTTTTGCTTTATTTCTTAACTGGGGTTTTTATCACCCAGGTGATTAATAATAAGATCTTTACTTGCTTTTAGTTGAATGATTTGTTTTATTTGTTATTTATTAATGTGATATATTGTTTTTATATAATAATCTGGATTTTATCACCTAAATTCAATTCATTTATGGAAAAATAATCCAAGTTGTAATTATCTAGTTGAAAATAAACAACATTTTTTCATGCTGAGGAATAAAACAAAACAAAATAAAAGTTGTCAAGCTATGAAGAACGTGATAACTCTTAAATATAGATTAAACAAACGAGTTAAAACGACCAAGATTATGAACATATTCGTCCAAGTGATTAGCCTAGTTATCGTCAGCGTGGTGGTGATTATTATCCCACCGTGCGGGGCTGCACTTGGACGAAGAAAGGCTTAGACGAATAGCCAAATCTCTCGAAGACCCCCGCACCGAAAGGCGCGGGGGTTTTTTTTCGGCAAGCAAAAATCAGTCAGAGACAAAAACATACAACAGAACAAAATTTTGTCTCACAGGGTAAACACAGGGGATATGAAAAATGAACGGGGCGCAGTGGGTTGTAAAAGCATTACGAACGCAGGGTATTGATAAGGTTTTCGGCTACCCTGGTGGTGCAATCATGCCGGTTTACGATGCTTTGTACGATGGTGGCGTGGAACACTTACTTTGTCGGCATGAACAGGGCGCCGTTATGGCTGCAATTGGTTATGCGAGAGCCAGTGGTAAGCCGGGAGTTTGCATTGCCACATCCGGACCAGGGGCAACAAACTTGATCACTGGATTGGCTGATGCGTTGTTAGATTCTATTCCTGTTGTCGCTATCACTGGTCAGGTTAGTTCTGAATTGATTGGAACTGATGCCTTTCAGGAAGTCGATGTTTTAGGTCTCTCCCTTGCTTGCACCAAACACAGCTTCTTAGTGGACTCTCTGGAAAATTTACCTCAAATTATGGCTGAAGCCTTTTCTATTGCAACCAGTGGTCGACCTGGCCCGGTTTTGGTTGATATTCCTAAAGATATTCAGCTGAAAGAGGGGAATTTAGCCCCACATCTGGTTCCTGTTGAGCAAGAGATACCCTGCACTGAAAATGAATTAGAACAAGCCCGGAAGATGATTGCGGCTGCGGTAAAGCCAGTACTGTATGTTGGTGGCGGAGTCGGTATGTCTCAGTCAGTTTCTGTTCTGCGTAATTTTGTTGCGGAAACAGGTATGCCGGTTGTTTCCACGTTGAAAGGTTTGGGTGCTGCTGATACTAAACATCCATGTTATCTGGGAATGCTTGGGATGCATGGTACGAAAGCAGCAAATTTTGCGGTTCAGTCATGTGATTTGCTGATTGCCGCAGGTGCCCGTTTTGATGATCGTGTGACTGGCAAACTCAATACCTTTGCGCCGAATGCAAAAGTTATTCATTTGGATATCGATCCGGCAGAGTTGGGGAAATTACGTCAGGCTCATGTGTCATTGCAGGGGGATTTAAAAGCGTTGTTGCCCCGTTTACAGCAACCATTATCAATTATGTCCTGGCAGCGGGAAGTTAAGCGCCTGAAAGCTGAATATCCTTGGTGCTACGACCATCCGGGTGAGGCTATCTATGCACCTTTATTATTGAAGCAGGTTTCGGATCGTAAAACATTAAACACGGTTGTTACCACCGATGTTGGACAGCATCAGATGTGGACAGCTCAACATATGACTTTTGATGGGCCTGAAAATTTTATTACATCCAGTGGGCTGGGATCGATGGGATTTGGTATCCCAGCTGCGATTGGCGCTCAAATTGCCCGACCAGAGGATATGGTGATCTGTGTATCCGGTGATGGTTCTTTCATGATGAATGTTCAGGAATTGGGGACAATTAAACGCAAACAATTACCTATAAAAATTTTACTGTTAGATAACCAACGACTGGGAATGGTGCGGCAATGGCAGGAACTGTTTTTTGATAAACGATATAGCGAAACAACATTAACAGATAACCCTGATTTTGTCGCATTAGCGAAAGCTTTTGATATTTCGGGGCAACATATCACTGATAAATCACAGATTGATGAAGCTCTGAACGCATTATTCAACAGTAAGGGACCGTATTTATTACAGGTATCCATTGAAGAATTAGAAAACGTTTGGCCGTTGGTCCCTCCCGGTGCAAGCAATGAAACTATGTTGGAGAAATCATTATGAGACAGCATCAACTTGCAATCCAGGCTCGTTCCTGCCCTGAAATATTAGAACGTATCTTACGAGTAACGCGTCATCGTGGATTTGAGATATGTTCGATGAATATGGATCAAACAATGGATGGCTATAATGTTAATATCGAATTAATTGTTGCCAGCCAAAGACCTGTTAATTTGTTGTTTTCACAATTAACTAAATTAGTGGATGTCGCTGGTGTCAAGATTCTGCAACCGAAATCACAATTAATACGTGCATAACGTAGAAATAAAGGAAGAAGAGAATGACGAAGCAATCCGATTACATTTGGTTCAATGGCGAGATGGTTCCTTGGGCAGATGCTAAAGTTCACGTAATGTCACATGCTTTGCATTACGGTACGTCGGTTTTTGAGGGAGTTCGCTGCTATGACTCTTATAAAGGGCCAGTCGTTTTCCGCCATCGTGAGCATATGCAGCGTTTACATGATTCTGCAAAGATTTACCGTATGCCAGTGAGTCAGAGTGTTGATGAATTGATGGAAGCATGTCGGGCAACTCTTCGTAAAAATAATTTAGTCAGTGCTTATATACGTCCACTGGTGTTTATTGGGGATGTTGGAATGGGGGTTAATCCACCCGCCGGTTATAAAACTGATGTCATTATTGCCGCTTTCCCATGGGGAGCTTATTTGGGAGAAGATGCACTGGATCAAGGAATCGATGCCATGGTTTCTTCATGGAACCGAGCGGCGCCAAATACAATACCAACAGCTGCTAAAGCGGGGGGTAACTACCTGTCTTCTCTTCTGGTTGGTAGTGAGGCCCGTCGTCATGGATATCAGGAAGGTATTGCTCTGGATGTTTATGGTTATATCTCTGAGGGCGCGGGTGAAAATCTGTTTGAAGTAAAAGATGGGGTATTGTTCACTCCACCCTTGACCTCAGCTTCATTACCAGGAATTACCCGTGATGCCATTATCAAACTAGCGAAAGATTTGGGGCTGGAAGTTCGTGAACAGGTATTGTCACGCGAATCTCTGTATCTGGCGGATGAAGTTTTTATGTCTGGTACAGCGGCTGAAATCACTCCTGTTCGCAGTGTTGATGATATTCAGGTTGGTATTGGTAAATGTGGACCCATTACCAAGAAGATTCAGCAAGCATTCTTTGGTTTGTTTGATGGCACAACAGAAGATAAATGGGGCTGGTTAGATCCAGTAAATTCTTAATAAAACTATAAATAATTTAACGGGCGGTTCGTTCCCCGCCTGTTTTGATAACACGGGAGTGAAGAATAATGCCTAAGTACCGTTCTGCCACCACGACTCATGGCCGCAATATGGCAGGGGCCCGAGCTTTATGGCGTGCGACAGGGATGACCGATGCGGATTTCGGTAAACCGATTATTGCGGTAGTTAACTCATTTACTCAATTTGTTCCGGGGCATGTTCATTTGCGGGATTTAGGTAAATTGGTTGCCGAGCAGATTGAAGCATCAGGTGGTGTTGCGAAAGAGTTCAATACAATAGCGGTGGATGACGGTATTGCAATGGGGCATGGCGGTATGCTCTATTCTTTGCCATCACGCGAATTGATTGCTGATTCTGTCGAATATATGGTGAATGCTCACTGTGCTGATGCCATGGTGTGTATTTCTAACTGTGACAAAATCACACCAGGTATGCTGATGGCAGCCCTGCGCTTGAATATCCCTGTGATTTTTGTTTCCGGTGGTCCCATGGAAGCCGGTAAAACAAAATTGTCGGATCAGATTATCAAATTGGATTTGATCGATGCCATGATTCAAGGCGCAAACCCTAACGTCAGTGATGAAGATAGTCATCAGATTGAGCGTTCAGCTTGCCCAACCTGTGGTTCCTGTTCGGGGATGTTTACTGCTAACTCTATGAATTGTTTGACCGAAGCTCTGGGGCTATCTCAGCCAGGGAATGGTTCGTTACTAGCGACTCATGCGGATCGTAAAGTGCTATTTCTGAATGCGGG
Organism: Photorhabdus stackebrandtii; assembly: GCF_011189495.1. Lineage (NCBI taxonomy): Bacteria > Pseudomonadati > Pseudomonadota > Gammaproteobacteria > Enterobacterales > Morganellaceae > Photorhabdus > Photorhabdus stackebrandtii. The sequence continues at coordinate 61,674 of NZ_PUJV01000019.1, read as the reverse complement.
CAAACGTATTGTTGAGTTGACTAAGCGCTACTATGAGCAAAATGATGATAGTGCTCTGCCGCGTAATATCGCAACGAAAGCTGCATTTGAAAATGCGATGATGCTGGATATTGCTATGGGTGGTTCAACAAATACTGTACTTCACTTACTGGCTGCGGCACAGGAAGGCGAGGTCGATTTCATCATGGCGGATATTGACCGTCTGTCTCGTCAGATTCCTCATCTGTGTAAAGTTGCCCCAAGCACACAAAAATATCATATGGAAGATGTCCATCGTGCTGGTGGTGTGATGGGTATTTTAGGTGAGCTGGATAGAGTCGGTCTGTTGAATCGTCAGGTTAAAAATGTTTTGGGGTTGGATTTGCTACAAACGCTTGATCAATATGATGTGATGCTGACGGCAGATGAATCGATAAAGAAAATGTATTCAGCAGGCCCTGCGGGTATCCGTACTACTCAGGCATTTTCACAGGATTGCCGTTGGCCTTCTTTGGATATTGACCGTGTAGAAGGTTGTATCCGTGACCTCAAACATGCATACAGTCAGGATGGTGGCCTTGCAGTTTTGTTTGGTAATTTGGCTATAGATGGCTGTATTGTAAAAACCGCAGGTGTTGATGAGAACAGTTTGACATTTCGTGGGCCAGCTAAAGTTTATGAAAGTCAGGAAGATGCGGTTGATGCAATCCTAGGTGGCAGAGTCGTTGCTGGTGATGTGGTTATCATTCGTTACGAAGGACCAAAAGGTGGGCCAGGAATGCAGGAGATGCTGTATCCGACGACGTATCTGAAATCTATGGGATTGGGTAAAAGCTGTGCATTGATTACAGATGGCCGTTTCTCTGGTGGTACCTCTGGTTTATCGATAGGCCACGTTTCACCTGAAGCTGCTAATGGTGGTTTGATCGGTTTGGTTCAAGATGGCGATATTATTGATATTGATATTCCACTGCGGAAAATTCAACTTGATGTGGATGAAAAGACACTTGCTGCTCGTAAAGCAGTGGAACTTGCCCGCGGAGATAACGCGTGGACGCCAAAATCCCGCGAACGTCAGGTATCTTTTGCCCTGAGAGCTTATGCTTCATTGGCGACCAGTGCAGATAAAGGGGCTGTCCGCGATAAATCTAAGTTAGGGGGATAATTGCATGGTTGCATTTCGTCCCTTAACTTCCGCACCAAATGGTGCTGAGTACCTGAAAGCGGCGTTAAGTGCGCCTGTTTATGAGGTTGCTCAGGTGACGCCTTTAGAGGAAATGAAGAAAATTTCTACCCGTTTGGAAAATACTATTTTGGTAAAACGGGAAGACCGGCAGCCTGTTCACAGTTTCAAGCTCCGTGGCGCTTACACGATGATTGCGGGTTTGACTGAGGAACAAAAAAGCCGGGGGGTGATTACGGCATCAGCTGGTAACCATGCTCAGGGGGTTGCGCTTTCCGCCAATCGACTGGGAATTAACTCTCTGATTGTTATGCCAGTTGCCACTGCGGATATCAAGGTCGATGCAGTCCGTAGTTTCGGTGGCGAAGTTCTGCTATATGGCGCCAATTTTGATGAAGCTAAAGCTCAAGCAATAGAAATGGCACAGCAGGAAGGCTATACCTTTATTCCGCCGTTTGATCATCCCGATGTCATCGCGGGTCAGGCAACACTGGCGATGGAACTTCTGCAACAAGATGTGCATCTGGATCGAATCTTTGTGCCTGTTGGTGGTGGTGGTTTGGTTGCCGGAGTTGCTGTGCTGATTAAGCAACTGATGCCAGAAATTAAAATTATTGGGGTGGAAGCAGAAGATTCAGCGTGCCTAAAAGCAGCGATGGATGCCGGGCATCCGGTAGATTTACCAAGAGTTGGTCTGTTTGCTGAGGGTGTTGCTGTTAAACGTATCGGTGATGAAACTTTTCGTTTATGTCAGCAATATGTGGATGATGTTATCACGGTGGACAGTGATGCCATTTGTGCTGCGGTAAAAGATCTGTTTGAAGATGTGCGTGCGATTGCTGAACCCTCCGGAGCATTGGCACTGGCTGGATTGAAAAAGTATGTTCAGCAGCATCAGATTAAAGGTGAGCGGCTGGCACACATTCTTTCTGGTGCTAACGTAAATTTTCACGGGCTACGTTATGTTTCTGAGCGTTGTGAATTGGGTGAGCAGCGGGAAGCACTGTTGGCTGTTACTATTCCTGAACAAAAGGGGAGTTTTCTGCGTTTTTGTCAGAAATTGGGCGATCGGGCGGTAACAGAGTTTAATTACCGCTATACGGATGCGGATCCTGAACAAGCTTGTCTTTTCGTTGGTGTCCGATTGAGTCATGGTGAGGTGGAGAGGCGGGAAACCATCGAGGAATTGCGTACTTCAGGATATCAGGTTGCAGATCTTTCAGATGATGAAATGGCGAAATTACATGTCCGCTATATGATCGGTGGTCGTCCATCTAAGCCATTGAGCGAGCGTTTGTATAGTTTTGAATTCCCTGAATCACCGGGGGCCTTGCTGAAGTTCCTGCAAACGTTGGGAACTTACTGGAATATTACATTATTTCATTATCGCAATCATGGTACAGATTATGGTCGGGTGTTAGCCGCATTTGAATTGTCAGGAACAGAAGTGCGTTTTAAGCGTCACCTTGATGCGTTGGGCTATGGGTATCACGATGAGACGGATACTCCTGCGTTTAAGTTCTTTTTAATGGGCCAGACATCTGAAACAGCTAGATGATGATAAGCATTTTGACGATGAAAAAATATGTTTCGTAGAACAACAAAATAGCGCCTTGGCAAGGTGCTATTTTGACAAGATTGTTTATTCGCTGAGGTTTTACTGGGAATAGCCCTAGGTTCTTTGGCTATTGTTAGTGCTGATGGTGTAGTCATTCAGTTTATTTTATTTATCATGATGTTATTTCTTTGCTCCAACTGTGGGTTTTGCCAGCCAGATAAAGATCAGCAAAATAAGAAAAATAAAACCAAATAGCCAATAAATCTCGTTGGCGGCGATAATCAATCCCTGGTTAGTGACTTCACGCGCCAGAGAGCTACTGGCTTGAGCTTGTGACATCCCTAATTGTTCCATTTTCTGATAGGCTTGCTGGGCAATAGGGTTATGGGCGGTTATCGATTCAGTTAACTGAACGTGGTGGACAGCTTCACGGCGGGACCACATGGTCGTCGTAATTGAAGTACCCACAGATGTTGCCAGAGTGCGTAAAAAGTTGAACAAGCTACCCGCAGAAGCGATTTTATCCGGTTCAACGTCGGATAATATAATGGCTGTTAGCGGCATAATTAAACAGGCAATAGCAAAACCTTGAATAAATTGTGGCCAGGCCGCGGTGGCAAAGTCCATTGACAGCTCGAAGGTATGAGCTCGCCAAAAAAAGCACAGGGCAAAAACGATAAAGCTGAACATAACCAAATAACGCATATCGATTTTTGAACTGAAACGGCCAATGAGTGGAGCAAGTATTATAGGAACCATCCCTAATGGGGCCATAACTAACCCTGCCCAGGTGGCAGTATAACCAAAGACCATTTGTAATAACTGAGGTTGTAGAACTAGGGTACCGATGTGAAGTAAAAAGGCCAAACTGATACATAAAGTACCAATAGTGAAATTACGTGATTTAAAGAGTGATAAATCAATGATCGGATCATCGTCGGTCAGTTCCCAGATGATCAGGAAAGTCACGGCAATAACCGCGATAATCGCTAATGCAATAATCTCTGTTGAGTTGAACCAGTCAAGTTCTTTGCCTCGATCAAGCAATAACTGAAAACAACCGACGCCGGTGACTAGGGCGTGTTGACGTTTTGTATTCATCATTTACTCGACCCACATGGGTAGCCATATAATGACAAATGCCAGTGCCAATGTGCTGGCGTAATTTCGCGCCAATTTATCGTATCTTGTTGCGATTGCACGAAAATGTTTGATTCTGGCAAACGCATTTTCGACTAAATGACGATAACGATATAAACCGTTATCAATCTTTTTATCCGATTTTCGATTATTTTTTCGGTAGGGAATAACCGCTATTGCCCCTTGTTGTTCGATATCATTTCTGAATGCCTGACTATCGTACCCCTTGTCAGCTATCACAAAATCCGAAGGCGGTGACTGCACCACCAAACTTTCCGCATGAACAATATCGTGAGCTTGCCCCCCGGACAATTCAAAATCAACCGGCAGTCCATAACTGTCTACGGCCAAATGGATTTTAGTTGAGCGTCCTCCCCGGCTTTTCCCAATTGCTTCATCTTTCTTTGATGCTGCGCCTGAACTGTGTTGATGAGCGCGGACAATACTGCTATCAATGAACAGCCATTCCGTATCAGAGTCTTTAGATAATCCATTGAATAATAAATCAAAAATACCTTTCTTTGACCATTCATTAAAACGCTTAAAGACCGTATTCCATTTCCCGTACTCAGAAGGCAGTTCGCGCCAAGGGCTCCCGGTTCTCATTCGAAAAAGGATACCTTCAAGAGCCAGGCTATGTTCTGGTTTATGATAGACGAGCCTACTTTGTAGCATGAATAGGGATAGCTTATCCCACACAGGATCTGATAACATTCGTCGTGGCATGATAGTTCTGGTTAAGGTTTTTTTGGCGAAAACAAGGATACCAAATTATCATGCCGTTCAAATTCCCTTCATCAAACGTCAACACGCCCTAAATAAACAGAAGAAAGATTGGTGGAAATCACGTTGTGCCATTCTTCTTCTTTCATGTTTATTAGTTTTGACGCAATAGCAGGCATCCAAAGGCACTGGATTTCGCAAATTAACGTGCCATTGTCTGCCCATTCCCTCGTTTGGTTGTGGCAAGTAATCGTATCCGCTTTTGAGAGGGAGCATTGCCAGCATACCGTGTACGGCAATACCGCCTAATCCCACTTCTTTTGCGATTTTTTCATCGAAATGGATAGAGTTATAATCTCCAGAGAATTTAGCCCATTGACTGAGATCTTTTTTACTGAATTGAACGTTCATCTGTCGGCTTTCCTGAAAATAAGTGCACAGTTTGTGCCACCGAATCCAGACTTACCAGGTGAATATCATCAAGCAGGGTGTCAAGGGTGATACCCCCTGGTTCGATATCAGTTAATTCAGTAATTTGAGATTGCAGTAATTCAAACAGTTTCATATTAATATCCCCTTAAAATCTAAAGAAATGTTGGCGGATCTTAAGTGCAGTAATATAGTATTAATGGTTAAGAAATAAGTTATTCCTGCTACACCGTCTTTTAAATACAGTTTTGTTGTTATTCCTGAGTGTTTAAAGGTTTCCTCGAAATTTTCAGCAAGTTATAAGTTTCTTGTTTAATCGCGCTGACCAGCATTTCAATATCATTTTGGCTTGTGGTATATCCAAAGCTGATACGTACTGCATTATCGATACGATCATTAGGTAGCCCCATCGCCGCCAGAACATGAGAACGTTGTGTTGATTTGTTATTGCTACAGGCTGATCCTAAAGATGATGTTGTTAAACATAATTCCACCTTGCTATTTATACTGCGGATGTAGCTGGGGCAGTTTCATCATCTGACATTTTTCTCTCAAGGTTGACTGCACAACAACCAAACTCTTTAGCGGCAGCAGTACGCATAACAAACTGAATCCGCTGAGAATTACGCCAGGATTTGTTAGAGTCGGTACGCAAGTAGACCAAATCTTCTGTCAGTAACATACCTGGGGTGGAAACAGAAAGTGGATCCAGGATCACTAATTGCCCTGTTTCACCATCAGGCAGTTCACGTGATAAATCATTAGGATCACGGACGGAGAAGTGAATATAAGGAGGAACATGCTTATGGTTATATTCATCTTCTATGGCGAGAACGTTTGCTTCAACCAGACCATACATATCACGTGTTCGGGATACTGGAATTCCCATCCATTCTTCGATATCTGCATTTAATTCGCCGCGGGAGATCATATCCCCGGAAAAACGTTTCCAGCCGCCCATCGTAATCACCATACTATCGCGATCTAAAGTGAGTTTGGTGTTATTCTCTTTTAAGAAAGTAATAAAACGATGGATCATGAATGGCGGGCCAATTAAATGCCGGGTGAATTTACCTTTCCACTGGATTAATTGATTCAGTGTGTCTTTTGGGGAAAAACGATCCTGATTAATCATATAGCGTCGGGTATCTAACAAACCTGTCAGGAAATTAAATATCTTAACCAGTGCCATTTCTGGAATATCTTCTGTTGAAGGACATAAGCATAGGCCTGCACCACCAGATAATTTGAACATGCTGCGATAATTAGAATAAACAGCCAATACTGTGTGATCCATCGTATCGTGGCAGCGACGATAAACGCTGGGAATTCCGTTCGTACCGATTGAACGCATTTCATGTTCGATTTCAGAGAGTGGTTTGCTTAATAAGCGATGACTTTCGGCTGATTTATAAGTTGCAACAGGTATCAGTGGGATGCGAACTAAATCATTATAACCCTGGATATCTTCTGGCTTAATACTTTTTTTTCACAAATATCTCTATAGTAAGGATTATTGTGATAATGAAAATGAAACGCATCCTTAAGCAGACAGGTTTTTAACTCTTGTTACTCTTCTTTGGACAGCTTATAGAGAAAGTCGACATCTGCCATTAACCATTTCAGCGGATTGCCTCCACGGGATTTTATACCATCATATATATTTTTGATATTTTCCATTTTTTCATCTCCGGTAGGGTAAAGAGTAGATAAACTCATCTTTGTTTATTATAAGTTATAGCAATAAAGCATAAGTTATGTAGGAAAAAAGGATAGTGATTAATAATTTCATTTTATTGAATAAATTCGCTATATTATTGCTCTGATTATTATATGAATTTGTAAATATTGTTAAAATTATGATAAAAATAGCTGATTTATTCAAAATGCTAACTTTAATGTGAATGTGACCAGTTAATTCAAGTAATTTTTTTCATTGTGTTTTATATTTTTGTGAAGTTCGTTGATTTTTGATCTATCGAATGTTTTTTTATAAATTTTTTCATTGTCCTAAGATTAATATAATGATAAAAATAAAATATAGATAATGCCGAATTAAAAACGAGTACGCATGATGAAAATGGATTGTTTAATTGTGGGTGCCGGTCAAGCCGGATTAAGTTTAGCTGCTATCCTCACTGCTAAGAATATAAATGTCTGCATATTAGAGCGAGAAACGCGTATTGGCGATGTGTGGCGCAGGCGTCCTGATAATATGCTGTTATTCACTTCACGTGGTATGACTCAGCTTCATGGCCTGCCATTTCCTGGAATTGAAGATGGCTATCCGGATAAGAATGAAGTTGCTGATTACCTTGAGCGTTATGCTTCACACCATAACCTGACGATACATACTCAAACTGAAGTGGTTGAAGTGAAGCATGATAAAAATGGCTATAGCGTTAAAACAAAAGACGGGAAAGTATTTAATGCACTTTGTCTGGTTAATGCAACAGGTGCTAATCAATTAGCTGATATTCCGGTACTTTCTGGGCAACTTTCTGCTGATATACAACAAATTGGTGCGGATAAGTATCAGGAACCTAAACAAATTAAAGCAGGCAGCAGAGTTGCTGTTGTTGGTGATGGTGCCAGTGGTCGCCAGATTGCCAAAGATTTAGCGGCGACTGCGAAGGTGACGTTATTTTGTGGTTCTTCCCGTCCTCTCTTACATAATAGAATAATGGGCAAAGATATCTTTTGGTGGTTAAGTAAAAGCGGTCTGTTGTTTGCCAATTATTACAGTTTGGTAGGGAAAATCATGCGGCGGCGTAATCCCATTCCTTGTGGAGAGCTAAAAAACCATCGGTTAGCCGCTTTTGGTATAAAAATAGCGAATAGATTAGTTGATATAAAAGATAATAATTTATGTGATTTGTCTGGCAATCAATATGAGGTCGATACTGTTATCTGGTGTTTGGGGTATAAAGATAATACGGTGTGGTTAACTCTTCCTGGTGCTGCAGATGCCAACGGATTCGTTTGTAAAAATGGGCATGAAGAAGGCGGGAAAACACCTTATCCTGGGTTATTTATTGTCGGGCGGAAATGGTTGAGTAGCCGTGGTTCTGAACTTATGTTGGGTGCTTATAAAGATACAAGCCGAGTAGCTAAATGGGTAGAAAATTATCTAAAAGACCATGTATCATTAAAGTGAATAATTAATACAGGATAGTGATATTCCACTCTGTATATTCTATTTGTTGTGGATTCATGAATTATTGGGTGGTATTGCTATGGTGTTATCCTGAATTCTGTATCATTACTAAAATCACATAATATTAGGGATAGAATGATACAGAATCGCTAACGTACTGGCTTTGATAATGACAACTATAAATAGGATTTATTTATTTTAGATGATTTATCAAAAATACTATTTATTCATGATTCAGATATTCTATTTTGCGAAATTTAAACCTGCTAACGCTAAGTCAATCCTCATGAGTGAATTATGTGGTGATACACTTAATTGTATACAAGGATGGTGGTGCCACTCTGTTTTCATATTATAAGAGAAAACGAGATCTTGTCGATGGAATTTATAGAATTTAATAAAATATGGCGCTTTGTCTATTTTATGTAACATAATATTGTCCTTTATTAAATCGTTTTGTGTGTTTGAATTAATTGTTTTATATAATTATGATAAATTAATAATATTATTTTTCAATTAAATTAAATCTTAAGTGATTATTATTGGTGACTATATCTTGGAAATATTATTAAATGCTTTCTATGAAATTTAGAATACCACCTGTAATATCCAGTAAGAAACTATTTCATTATTATAAGATATTGTTATGACATGGAAAAAGAATCACTTTCCACTGTGTTTTTAGACGATGGAATATTCAATGTTGTTGTTTTTACTAGTCAATTTTAACAATATCTGAATTTCTCAGAGTTAAATGGCTGTTATTCAATTGATATAATTAAAAGTATTTTCTTTAGTAACATAATTAATGACCAAAAATTTAATGAGGGATTAATCTTTTCATATAATTATTATTGATTACTTATAACTTATATTAAACATATTATCATGAAAACAATATGGTTATTTTTTTATGTTCTTTGTGAATTATGTCACATGAATCATAAGTATATTGGCATAACGCCAAAAGTGGGGGATATCAGACTTGTAATGGACAAAAACACCTGTTAATGCATTTCCTTATAACAACTCCCAAAATGCTTTAATCAAGGGTTCATTAAGTCGTTTTCTTTGTACACATATACCCAACTCGAACGGCTCTACTAGAGAAATATTGTCCAGTAACGATATGCGATTGCGTACAGGTTCGGGGCTGTTTTCAACAACTACGTTGGGAATTAATGCAACGCCACAACCTAATGCAACCATAGAAACAATGGCTTCGTGACCAGACACTGTAGCGTAAATCAATGGGTTGTTAATTTTATGGTGGCGAAACCAGAACTCAATGCGCTTACGTGAAGGGCCGTGCTCCGGCAAAATAAAGGGAATGTTATTCCAGTCGGGGCACTCTTGTGTGACGAGAGTCCGTACAGTACAGGGCAGGGAAGGCGCGATCAGTACCAACGGTACTTCACCGATTTTGGTGAAACTGACATTATCTGGCAGTTTTTCCGGCTTACCGGCGATTCCTAAATCGGCATCATTAGACTGTACTTTATTGACCGCATTTGCGGCATCACCGGTAGTGAGTTTGATTTCAACCAGAGGATGCTCTGCGCGGAAACGATCAAGGATCTGTGGTAAGTGACTGTAAGCCGCGGTCACTGAACAAAACAGACGTAATTCGCCACTTAGAGAAGGGCTTTGCTGATTCAATGAGTGCTGTAGTTGCTGATATTGCAATAGTGTCTGTTGGGAGAACTGCTTAAATTGCTCGCCGGCAAATGTCAGCTTTACGGTGCGATTATCCCGTAAGAATAATGGATGCCCCAATATATCTTCAATACGCTGGATTTGGCGGGATAGTGTAGATGGACTGACGTGCATTGCTTTTGCTGTGCGGCCAAAATGACAGCTTTCAGCCAGATGCAGAAACAGTTTGAGATCACGTATATCCATAGTCGATTCTCCTTTTCCTGTCCTATAATCAGTATTGCATAAAATGCAATGTAGTATTGTTAATATATCAATTTAAGCAATGCTTTTCATGTCATATATTGAAAATATGCAAACACCTCACAAGGTGGGGAAATCCAAAAAATAGTCGCAGCATTTGATTGCTGAACACAACATGATAACGGAGTCACTAATGGCTAATTATTTTAATACGCTGAATTTGCGTCAGCAGTTGGCACAGTTAGGTAAATGTCGTTTTATGGCGCGGGAAGAGTTTGTTGATGAGGCTGGATATTTAAAAGGCAAAAAAGTGGTCATCGTCGGTTGCGGTGCGCAGGGGCTGAATCAGGGCCTGAATATGCGTGATTCCGGTCTGGATATCGCTTATGCCCTGCGTAAAGAGGCAATTGAAGAAAAACGAGCTTCATGGCGTAAAGCAACTGAAAATGGTTTTCAAGTCGGTACTTATGAAGAGTTGATCCCGCAGGCTGATTTGGTTATCAACCTGACGCCAGATAAACAGCACTCTTCTGTTGTTCATGCAGTGCAACCTTTGATGAAAGCAGGTGCTGCACTGGGTTACTCTCATGGTTTTAATATTGTTGAAGTTGGTGAGCAAATCCGTAAAGACATCACTGTTGTGATGGCAGCGCCTAAGTGCCCTGGTACTGAAGTTCGTGAAGAATATAAACGTGGTTTTGGTGTTCCTACCTTGATCGCGGTTCACCCGGAAAACGATCCGAAAGGTGAAGGTATGGCGATCGCTAAGGCATGGGCAGCGGCAACAGGTGGTCATCGTGCAGGTGTTCTGGAGTCTTCTTTCGTTGCTGAGGTGAAATCTGACTTGATGGGTGAACAAACCATTCTGTGCGGTATGTTACAGGCTGGCTCATTGCTGTGTTATGACCAACTGGTGGCGGAAGGTGCTGAACCGGGTTATGCAGGAAAACTTATCCAGTTTGGTTGGGAAACCATCACAGAAGCACTGAAGCAAGGTGGTATTACTCTGATGATGGATCGTTTGTCTAATCCGGCAAAATTGCGTGCATATGCGCTGTCTGAGCAGTTGAAAAAGATCATGACGCCACTGTTCCAGAAACATATGGACGATATCATTTCTGGTGGATTCTCTTCTGGTATGATGGCTGACTGGGCTAATAATGATAAAAACTTGTTAGATTGGCGTGAGGAAACGGGTAATACTCAGTTTGAGAATTCACCTGAATATGATGGCAAAATCAGTGAACAGGAATACTTTGATCATGGCGTTTTGATGGTTGCTATGGTGAAAGCCGGGGTTGAACTGGCATTCGAAATTATGGTGAATACCGGCATTATTGCTGAATCTGCGTATTATGAATCTCTGCATGAATTGCCGCTGATTGCTAATACAATCTCTCGTAAGCGTCTGTATGAAATGAACGTGGTTATTTCTGATACCGCCGAATATGGTAACTATTTGTTCTCCCATGTTGCTGTTCCACTGTTGAAAGAGAAGTTTATAGGTTCACTACAGGCAGGTGATTTAGGTAAGTCTGTTGCGGACAGTGGTATTGATAACGCCCAGTTGCGTGATGTTAACGAGGCTATCCGTAACCATCCAATTGAAGTCGTTGGCCGTGTGTTACGTGGCTACATGACAGATATGAAACGTATTTCTGTTGGTGGTTAATATCAGATGGAGTTAAAGATAAAGGGGGAGAAATTTTCCCCTTTAAATTTAATGGGAAATAGTTGCTGAGATGCAATTTGTACCAAATGCTGAGTAACAAGTCTCTATTATCAACCTGTAGGGTTTCTTCTCCTTAATTGAAGAAAACGGCGTTCCGTATCCTTCTTTCTGTTACAATTCCATTCCCTGAAGCACTGTCCTGATATCATTCATTAAATACCATGCGATTAAATTCCAGCCAACAACAAGCAGTTGAATTTGTTACTGGTCCTTGTCTGGTCCTGGCGGGGGCGGGTTCCGGCAAAACCAGAGTGATCACCAATAAAATTGCTCACCTTATCCGTGTTTGTGGTTATCAGCCTCGTCATATCGCCGCGGTTACTTTTACTAATAAAGCCGCCCGGGAAATGAAAGAACGTGTAGCACAAACTCTGGGGCGCAAAGAGGCTAAGGGGTTGATGATTTCTACTTTCCATACGCTGGGATTGGAAATTATTAAGCGCGAGTACAAGGCGTTGGGAATGAAAAGCAATTTCTCATTGTTTGATGATCAGGACCAGATGGCTCTGCTGAAAGATTTGACGGCTGATTTACTGGAAGAAGATAAAGATTTACTGCAAAAATTGATCTCTTCCATTTCAAACTGGAAAAATGATCTGCTTTCTCCTCAACAAGCTACGGCATTGGCTCGTTCTGCTCAAGAGCATCAGTTTGCTGAATGTTATCGCCGTTATGATTTGCACCTAGCGAGCTGTAATGTACTGGATTTTGACGATCTGATTACCAAACCGACATTGCTGATGCAGCGTGATGAAGAGGTAAGGGAACGTTGGCAAAACCGTATCCGTTATTTGTTGGTAGATGAATATCAGGACACCAATACCAGTCAATATCAACTGGTTAAATTGCTGGTGGGACAAAGGGCCCGTTTTACGGTGGTGGGTGATGATGACCAGTCGATCTATTCGTGGCGCGGTGCAAGACCACAAAATCTGGTATTACTGAAAGAGGATTTCCCGAAGCTTAATGTGATCAAACTAGAGCAAAACTACCGTTCTTCCGGTTGCATTCTAAAAGCGGCTAATATTTTGATTACTAATAATCCTCATGTGTTTGAAAAGCGGCTTTTTTCTGAACTGGGTTATGGTAATCCGCTGAAAGTCATTATGGCTAATAATGAAGAACATGAAGCGGAAAAGGTGGTCGGAGAACTGATTGCACATCACTTTATCAATAAAACCCAATATCAAGACTACGCTATTCTTTATCGGGGCAATCATCAATCCCGAGTGTTTGAAAAAATGTTGATGCAAAACCGCATTCCTTACCGGATTTCTGGCGGTACTTCTTTCTTTGCCCGCCCTGAAATTAAGGATCTGCTGGCTTATCTGCGGGTGTTGACTAATCCTGAGGATGACAGTGCATTTCTGCGGATTGTTAATACGCCAAGACGTGAAATCGGTGCGGCTACAATTCAAAAACTGGGTGAGTGGGCGAATCAGCGTAATAAAAGCCTCTATCAGGCCAGTTTTGATCTTGGCTTGGAACAAAGCCTGACTGGTCGTGGGTTGGCGGCACTACAGCGTTTTACCCATTGGATGGATGAGATAGCCCGTCAGGTTGAGCAGGAACCTTTGCTGGCGGTGCGTGATTTGTTGCATGGTATGGATTATGAAAGCTGGCTGTACGAAACATCACCGAGCCCGAAAGCCGCTGAAATGCGGATGAAAAATATTAATCAGCTATTTACTTGGATGAGTGAAATGCTGGAGGGTGATGAATTGAACGAACCAATGACTTTATCTCAGGTAGTTACGCGTTTCACATTGCGGGATATGCTGGAGCGGGGAGAAGAGGGTGAAGAGTTTGATCAAGTACAATTGATGACTCTGCATGCCTCTAAAGGATTAGAGTTTCCCTATGTATTTTTGGTCGGTATGGAAGAAGGGCTATTACCTCATCAGAGCAGTATTGATGAAGAAAATATTGATGAAGAACGGCGACTGGCTTATGTGGGAATTACTCGCGCTCAACGGGAGTTATTTTTTACTTTATGTAAAGAGCGTCGCCAATATGGTGAATTAATCCGGCCTGAACCAAGCCGCTTTTTACATGAGCTGCCACAGGATGATTTACATTGGCCGCAAGATAAAAAAATAGTTACTGCTGAAGAGAGAATGCAAAAAGGGCAGTCGCGCATTGCGGATATCAAATCGCGTTTAGGCCTTGGGCAAAAAAATAAGCAGTAAATAGATTAAAGACTCCCTGTATCGGAGAGATACAGGGAAAATGGTTGAGTTTCGGTTTTAGCTAATCTGTTCTTCCAAAACAAGTGGCCATTGAACATGACTTTGCCACTGAATTTCCTGCTGTAAAGATTCCGCCCGCAGAGGGTGGTGCATTAGCCAGCCATGAGGCAGCGTTACCATCAGCGTTTCACCACTCACTTTTAAACCCAGAGCTGGGAGTGTGTTATCTCGGCGACGGCTGGTGAATATGATAGCTAACCGCAACAGGCGGCATAAACGTTGAACTTGTATCAAAGGCAAAGCGTTTTGTTGACTGAGGGAAATCAAATCAATCGTGCCACTTTGGTTCTTCAGCAGTGTGGCTAATAGTTTTTTCTGTGCGGGAGTATAGCCAGGGAGATCGAGGTAATTGATAAGATAAGCTGCGTGTGATGGGGCTTGATGGAAATCAACACTCAGCCCAATCTCATGTATTAGGCAAGCACTCTGTAATAATTCATGACATCGGCTATCCAGCTCCCAAGGTTTAGCAATTTGTTGTAAGAAGAGCTCAGCCAATTGTTTGACCCGTTGAGATTGTTCAGCATCCAACTGAAAACGTCGTTGTATATTACGTAGGGTTCTGGTGCGAATATCTTGTTCTATCGGCAAATCTAGCATGCCGTAGACAAGACCTTCTCGTAGAGCGCCGCCCGCAAGGATCATACTTTCAATATTTAATGCCTGAAAAATAGCTATCAAGATAGCAAGACCACTTGGGAAAACCAGAGCCCGCTCCAGTGTCAATCCTTCTATTTCCAGCTCTTCCAGCTTACCGCATTCAATTGCTTTATGTTTGAGTTCCTGGAGTTTCGGCAAAGTGATCAATTCATCCATGCCCTGAGCAATCATGATTTCTTGCAGAGCTTGAACTGTGCCGGAAGCTCCGACACAAATTTGCCAGCCTTGTTCGATAAGCTTTGGCGTAATAGCTTTCAGAGTTTCATGTGCGGCTGCTTCGGCTTTGGCAAAATTTTCTTCCATTATGCTACGGTCATGAAAATAGCATTCAAGCCAGGTAACACAGCCCATACTCAGGCTGGATAACTGGGTGGCTTTTGCTCCATTCCCAGTGACAAGTTCTGTACTTGCCCCGCCAATATCCACGACTAAACGTTTTTCAGGGCCACCAGTCGTGTGGGCAACACCTTGATAAATAAGCCGAGCTTCATCTTCGCCGCTGATTACTGTAACTGGACAACCAAGGATTTCTGATGCTTTTTTCACAAATTCACCTGAATTTTCGGCGATACGCAAAGTTGCTGTAGCAACAACGCGGATTTGTGATGGCGGTATATCCTGTAAGCGTTCAGAGAAAACCCTGAGACATTGCCAGCCTCTCTCCATTGCCTGCAGAGAGAGGCGGTTATTTTTATCCAGTCCCGTGGCCAGTCTTACTTTACGTTTGATTCGTGCCAGTATCTGGATACTGCCGGATATTTCACGTACAACCAGCATATGGAAACTGTTTGAACCCAAGTCGATAGCCGCATAAAGCGAAGAAGAACTCAGCATCATTTAATTCAGCCTGAACGTTTACGGTTATTACGCGGTGTATTATTGCGATGTGATAAATTATTACGGCGCTGGTGGTTCCCTGAACGCGAACGGTGGCGGCGTTTAGGAACTGGTAAGTCTTTCAGCAATGCATGACTGTTATATTTGCTGACAGGAATATGATGCTGAATATAATCTTCAATCGCTGGCAGGTTCAGAGCATATTCTTCACAGGCCAGGCTGATTGAGTGACCACTTTCACCTGCACGACCAGTACGGCCAATGCGGTGAACATAATCTTCGCAGTCATCTGGTAAGTCATAGTTAAAAACATGAGTTACGGAAGGAATATGTAATCCGCGGGCTGCGACATCAGTTGCAACTAAAATATCAATGTTGCCGTTGCTGAATTCTTCCAGAATGCGTAATCGTTTTTTCTGTGCCACATCACCGGTTAGCAGACCAACTCGATGCCCGTCAGCAGCCAGATGAGCCCAAATATCTTCACAACGATGTTTTGTGTTGGCGAAAATAATGCAGCGATCAGGCCACTCTTCTTCTAATAACGTTTGAAGCAGACGCATCTTCTCTTCATTAGAGGGATAAAACAGCTCTTCGCGGATGCGGTGCCCTGTTTTTTGTAACGGTTCCACCTCTACATATTCTGCATGATTCATTTGTTCAAATGCCAGTTCCCGAACCCGGTAAGAGAGCGTGGCAGAAAACAGCAGGTTCATGCGCTCATTTACAGGAGGCATCCGGCGGAATAACCAGCGAATATCTTTGATAAAACCCAGATCGTACATACGATCAGCTTCATCAAGAACGACAACTTGAATTGCATTCAGGTTGATATGCTCTTGTTTGGCATAGTCAATCAAACGTCCGGTTGTGCCGATAAGAATGTCAACGCCGGATTCCAGCACTTTCAGCTGCTTGTCGTAACCATCACCGCCATAGGCAAGGCCCATCTTTAATCCCGTTGCTTGTGCCAGATCTTCTGCATCAGAGTAAATCTGTACAGCCAATTCGCGAGTAGGAGCCATAATCAGCGCTCTTGGCTGATTGGTCTGACGCTCCTTCGCCGCGGGATGAGTCAGTAAATAATGAAAAGCAGACGCCAAAAATGCTAACGTCTTCCCAGTACCGGTTTGCGCTTGCCCCGCGACATCACGACCTTCGACAGTGAAAGGCAATGTCAGTGCCTGTATCGGCGTACAATTAGAAAAACCCTTGTTATCAAGAGCTTCGATGACCTTGGGGTGCAAGGCGAAGTCGGAAAACTTCTTTTCTGTCAAGTGTGTTTTACTCATAGTGTGGTAGAATATCAGTTAACCATTGTTTTACGAAAGTGTATCCACTGAAATAAAGGCAAGCTTATGCCAGTAATGTTACACTAGCATGGTAAAAAATTATTCTTTGGAGTAAAAAATGAGCGATAAAATTATTCATTTGAGTGATGCCAGCTTTGATACTGATGTGCTTAAAGCAGCTGGTCCGGTTCTTGTCGATTTTTGGGCTGCATGGTGTGGACCATGTAAAATGATTGCACCTATCTTAGATGAAATCGCCCCAGAATATTCAGGTAAACTGACGATTGCTAAACTGAACATTGATGACAATCCGGCAACTGCTCCTAAGTTTGGTATTCGTGGTATTCCTACGCTGTTACTGTTTAAAGATGGTCAGGTTGCTGCTACCAAAGTGGGAGCACTGTCAAAAACTCAATTGAAAGAATTTTTGGATGCCAATCTCTGATTGAAGTGTGATCACATTAATACCGGACGTTTAGCGTATATTACTATTTATTTCATTGACCGCTAGACGTCCGTAAAGAAGCGTGATAAGTTAGCGCCACTGCTTGTATCACATACATCTGTTAGAAGTATGTTGCATACTGAACAATCTGTAGTGTCTGATAAGTCTGTTATCTCTGGATAGTCTAAAGTATCCAATGGGTTATACGGGAATAATCTGGCGTATAGCTCGTTACGTTGAGATAGTTTTTATAGAAATCAGTAATGTTTCAACATTATCTCAACAGCGTTTTTGACAGCCTGTCAGTCTTATTTGAGCTCAATCTTAGTACTTCAAATTACTGCCTTTTATATGAATAATGTATTAAAGGTCTTATTTGTTTTTTGTACAAAATAAACAGGCACCGATGACGCTGCCATATTATTCACGTTCATAGTTCGAGATATACCCCGAGTTTAAGAACCCACCATTATGAATCTTACCGAATTAAAGAATACGCCGGTATCTGAACTGATTACACTCGGCGAAAAGATGGGGCTGGAAAATCTGGCCCGTATGCGTAAACAAGATATTATCTTCTCTATCCTTAAGCAGCATGCTAAAAGTGGAGAAGATATCTTCGGTGACGGTGTGCTGGAGATATTGCAGGATGGATTTGGATTTCTCCGTTCAGCAGACAGCTCCTACCTTGCCGGCCCCGATGATATCTACGTTTCTCCCAGCCAAATCCGCCGTTTTAACCTCCGTACCGGTGACACAATTTCAGGTAAAATCCGCCCGCCTAAAGAAGGTGAACGCTATTTTGCACTGTTGAAAGTTAACGAAGTTAACTTTGATAAACCAGAAAATGCCCGCAGCAAAATTCTTTTTGAAAACTTAACTCCTTTGCATGCTAATAATCGCCTGCGTATGGAGCGTGGTAATGGTTCCACTGAGGATCTGACTGCCCGTGTTCTGGATCTGGCTGCACCGATTGGCCGTGGACAACGTGGTCTTATCGTCGCTCCACCAAAAGCGGGTAAGACCATGTTGCTGCAAAATATTGCTGCTAACATTGCTCACAATCATCCAGATTGTGTATTGATGGTACTTTTGATTGATGAACGTCCAGAAGAAGTAACCGAAATGCAACGTCTGGTGAAAGGTGAAGTTATTGCTTCTACTTTTGATGAACCCGCTTCCCGTCACGTTCAGGTGGCAGAAATGGTCATTGAGAAAGCAAAACGCCTGGTTGAACATAAAAAAGACGTTATTATCCTGCTTGATTCTATTACCCGCTTGGCTCGTGCTTATAACACTGTTGTCCCTGCATCTGGTAAGGTACTGACCGGTGGTGTAGATGCTAATGCGTTACATCGTCCAAAACGTTTCTTCGGTGCTGCACGTAATGTGGAAGAGGGTGGAAGCCTGACCATTATTGCGACTGCGTTGGTGGATACGGGCTCTAAGATGGATGAAGTGATTTACGAAGAGTTCAAAGGCACTGGTAACATGGAACTGCTCCTCTCCCGTAAAATTGCTGAAAAACGTGTCTTCCCAGCTATCGATTACAACCGTTCCGGTACACGTAAAGAAAATCTACTCACTACGACTGAAGAGCTACAGAAGATGTGGATTCTTCGCAAAATTATTCACCCGATGGGAGAAATTGATGCGATGGAATTCCTTAT
This sequence comes from Photorhabdus stackebrandtii, assembly GCF_011189495.1. Taxonomy (NCBI): domain Bacteria; kingdom Pseudomonadati; phylum Pseudomonadota; class Gammaproteobacteria; order Enterobacterales; family Morganellaceae; genus Photorhabdus; species Photorhabdus stackebrandtii. Next base: position 42,721 of record NZ_PUJV01000019.1, on the reverse strand, counting down.
CAATAAGTTGGCTATGAGCAAAACAAACGACGATTTCTTTGACATGATGAAACGTTCGTAGTTTCTAACTCACTTTACGATGATTTTAATAAGCGCCACGATTTCGTGGCGTTTTTTGCATCCATGATTATGGTGTTGTAAATATGGTATGTATTTTGCATGAGTTTCATATGCTGCTATTTTTCAATAAGTGTTACAGATATGATGTAAAGGTTATTAATTTTTCTACAGTAAAAAGAAGAATATCCTCACGAAATGGAGAATTCATGAGGTTGGTTCCTGGCCAGAAAAACCATGTGCTTGTGGACAATAAATAACCAGGATATATTTGTTTTTCACGGAGAGTTTTTTATCGTGAATATTCACAGTATGAGTATCGAAATTTTTTTCGTCTTTTTATTTTCTTTCGCGTCTTTGTTTATGGCGCGTATCGTAGGAAAGAAAATTGGCCTTGTTGATAAACCTAACTATCGTAAACATCATCAGGGATTAGTGCCTCTGGTTGGTGGGATTACCATATTTGTTGGGATCTGTTTTGCTTTTGTTACAACAAACGAGTTCATACCTCATAAATGGCCATATTTAATTTGTGCTACTTTACTGGTATTTATTGGTGCATTGGATGACCGTTTTGACATCAGCGTTAAGATCCGGGCAACTATCCAAGCTCTGGTTGGTATTGCGATGATGTATTTTGCCGGCTTGAAATTAAATAGTCTTGGTTATGCTTTTGGCCCTTGGGACATGACACTCGGGCCGTTCAGTTATGTTGTGACCTTATTTGCTGTCTGGGCTGCCATCAATGCATTCAATATGGTTGATGGAATAGATGGATTGTTGGGTGGGTTATCCTGCGTCTCTTTCGGTGCCTTGGGGATCTTACTATATCAAAGTGGTAATACCGCACTGGCATTATGGTGTTTTGCGTTTATTGCTGCCATTCTCCCTTATATCATTTTTAATCTTGGTTTATTAAGCCAACGTTTCAAAGTGTTTATGGGGGATGCAGGCAGTACGTTGATTGGTTTTACAATTATCTGGTTGCTTATTGAATCTACTCAGGGGAATGAGCATCCGGTTAATCCAGTGACTGCGTTATGGATTATTGCCATTCCATTAATGGATATGGTTGCCATTATGTACCGTCGGTTACGTAAAGGGATGAGTCCATTTTCTCCTGACAGACAACATATCCATCATCTGATTATGCGGGCTGGATTCTCATCACGTCAGGCATTTATTTTGATTACCGTTGCCGCAGCTTTATTCGCTGCTATTGGAATTACTGGGGAATGGTTGGAGTTTGTGCCTGAATGGGTAATGTTGGCACTTTTTTTGCTTGCATTTATGTTGTATGGCTATTGCATCAAGCACGCATGGCGGGTGGCTCGTTTCATCAAAAGACAAAAACGTCGTATGCGCCGTTCAGTTAACCATTAAACATCTATCTAACAGAGGTTTTGTGCAGTGATAAAATCAGAAACGAAATCTATTCAGGGTGAACAAGTTCTGGAGCATGAGCTGGATATCAGAGCCTTATGCAGTGCTCTATGGCGCGGGAAGATATGGATTATCGTACTGGCAGTTATTTTCGCTGCTATAGCTCTTGGTGTGACATATCTGATGCAACAAAAATGGAGTGCAATGGCAACCACTGACTTGCCTACCACTAGTCATTTGGGTAGCTATTATTCTCAGCAGCAGTTTTTGCGTAATCTGGATACTCACATTAACATTTCACCGGAAACCCAGTTACCGTCCATTCCTGAAGAAGCTTATAAGGAATTCGTTACTCAGGTCGTGGCATATGATACTCGCCGTGAATTCTGGTTAAAGTCTGATTATTACAAGCAGCATCAGGAAGGCAATGCCAGAGTTGATGCGGCCTTATTAGATGAATTAGTCAACAATATCCAGTTCATTCCTCATGATGATAAGAAAGTGTTGAATGACAGTATTAAACTGACAGCAGAGTCTTCTGCACAAGCAAATCAACTCCTGCGCCAGTACATTGTTTTTGCTAACAGTCGCGCCAGTACTCATTTGAATGATGAAGTAAAAGGTGCGTGGGCTACCCGTACCCAGTCTATGACAGCATTGGTTAAGCGCCAGGAAATGGTTGCTAAAGCGGTTTATAACCGCGAAATGAATGTGTTACAGCAATCGCTGAAGGTTGCAGAAAAACAAGGAATTCGGCGTAATCAAACTGATACTCCGATGGATCAATTGCCTGACTCAAAAATGTTTATGTTAGGTGCGCCGTTGTTACAGGCTCAGCTTGAAACTCTGGAAGCGACAGGTCCCGACTATGATGTGGATTATGACCAGAATATTGCAATGTTAGCGACGTTAAATGTTGGTCCGACATTACAGGATCAATTTCAGACTTACCGCTATTTGAGAACACCAGAGGAACCCGTTACCAGAGACAGTCCTCGCAGAGTGTTTTTGATAATCATGTGGGGCGCAGTTGGTGCCTTGGTTGGTGCTGGCGTGGCATTAATACGACGTTCACGTAAATAATCAAATAATTATATGAATAACTGCTTCTCAGAGATATTTTTTGCAGGAAAGTCTGCAAGTTACTGACTAATAAGAGAGTCATTGTGAAAGTGTTGACTGTGTTTGGTACCCGGCCGGAAGCTATCAAGATGGCTCCGCTGGTACATGCATTGGCAAGGGATGAAGCCTTTGAAGCAAAAGTATGTGTCACCGCCCAACATCGGGAAATGTTGGATCAGGTGTTACATCTTTTTGAGATCACTCCCGATTTTGATCTCAATATTATGAAATCAGGGCAAGATTTAACGGATATTACATGCCGTATTCTGGAAGGATTGAAGCCCGTTTTGACAGAATTTAAGCCTGATGTTGTATTAGTTCACGGAGATACCACAACAACTATGGCGACCAGTTTGGCTGCGTTCTACCAGCGTATCCCTGTTGGTCATATTGAAGCCGGACTAAGAACCGGTGATCTCTATTCCCCTTGGCCGGAAGAGGCAAACCGTAAGATTGCCGGGCATCTGGCAATGTATCATTTTGCTCCGACGGAAAACTCCCGCAAGAATTTACAGAAAGAATCAATTGCAGATAATCGGGTTTTTGTCACGGGTAATACGGTGATCGATGCGTTGTTGTGGGTACGTGATCGAATAATGAATGATGAAGCTATGCGGAATAAGCTGGAGAAACATTACCCGTTTATTGATACTAATAAAAAAATGATCTTGGTAACGGGTCATCGTCGTGAAAGTTTTGGTGGCGGATTTGTGCGAATTTGTGAAGCATTGGCACAAATAGCCCGCGTCCATCCAGAAGTGCAGGTAGTTTATCCGGTTCATCTGAACCCGAATGTCAGTGAGCCGGTAAAGCGTATCTTGCATGATATTGATAACATCATTCTCATCGAACCACAGGACTATTTACCATTCGTCTATTTGATGAACCATGCCTATATGATCCTGACGGATTCCGGTGGTATTCAAGAAGAAGCACCTTCTTTAGGAAAACCTGTACTGGTGATGCGTAATACTACTGAACGGCCAGAAGCGGTGGATGCGGGAACGGTACGTCTGGTAGGGACAGAAACAAGAACAATTGTGGAGGAGGTGACTCGATTGTTGACAGACGATACTGCCTATCAGCAAATGAGCCGCGCTCATAATCCTTACGGGGATGGCGATGCCTGTCAACGTATTCTCGACGTTTTGAAGAAAATCAGGTGACACTATGAGTTTTGAAACTATATCAGTTATCGGTCTTGGTTATATTGGTTTGCCAACTGCGGCAGCGTTTGCATTGCACAATAAGAAAGTCATTGGGGTAGATGTTAACCAGCATGCGGTAGAAACGATTAACCGTGGCGCAATTCATATTGTAGAACCGGATCTGGATAAAGTGGTGAAAATTGCTGTGGAAGGTGGCTACCTGAAAGCAGTGGTTTCTCCGTTACCCGCAGATGCTTTTCTGATAGCTGTTCCAACTCCTTTTAAAGGTGATCATGAGCCGGATATGACATATGTCCGTTCTGCCGCTGAATCCGTGGCGCGGGTTCTGAAAAAAGGCGATCTGGTTATTCTGGAATCTACCTCGCCAGTGGGTGCGACAGAGCAGATGGCAGAATGGTTAGCGGCAGAGCGCCCTGATCTGACTTTCCCACAACAGGTGGGAGATGAATCTGATATTGATATTGCTTACTGTCCTGAACGTGTATTACCGGGACAGGTTATGGTCGAGCTGATTAAGAATGACCGCGTTATTGGCGGTATGACGTCAAAATCTTCGGCCAGAGCCAGTGAACTGTATAGAATCTTCCTTGAAGGTGAATGTGTTATCACTAACTCAAGAACAGCAGAAATGTGTAAGCTGACAGAAAACAGTTTCCGGGATGTGAACATTGCATTCGCCAACGAACTTTCTCTGATTTGTGCTGAACAAGGCATCAATGTGTGGGAACTTATCAGTCTGGCAAACCGTCATCCCCGTGTAAATATTCTTCAGCCCGGTCCTGGAGTGGGGGGGCATTGTATTGCTGTTGACCCGTGGTTCATTGTTTCCCAAAACCCGGAACAATCACGTCTTATCCATACAGCACGTCTGGTGAATGATGGCAAGCCACTGTGGGTTGTGGATCAAGTAAAAGCAGCTGTTGCGGATTGTCTGGCTGAAAGTGGAAGGCGTGCAAGCGAAGTGAAAATCGCCTGTTTTGGCCTGGCATTTAAGCCAAATATTGATGACTTACGTGAGAGTCCAGCGGTATATATCACTCGTATGATTGCTCAATGGCATGCAGGTGAGACATTGGCTGTAGAGCCTAATGTCCATGAATTACCTGCTTCCTTGAAAGGAATGACTCAATTGATTAACCTGGAAAAAGCGTTGGAAGAAGCTGATATCTTGTTGATGCTGGTGGATCATAATCAGTTTAAAGCTGTAAATGGTTGTGAAATTAAACAGAAATGGATTGTGGATACAAAAGGAGTCTGGCGTTGAGACGTATTCTAATCACAGGTGGAGCAGGTTTTATTGGCTCCGCTGTTGTGCGGCATATTATTGATAATACAGAAGACAGCGTGGTTGTAGTTGATAGCCTGACTTATGCTGGTAATCTGGAGTCTCTTGACTCTGTTACGGATAGCACACGTTATGCGTTTGAACAGATTGATATCTGTCAGCGTGAAGCACTGGATCGGGTTTTGGAGCAGTATCAGCCGGATTGTGTGATGCATCTTGCGGCAGAAAGCCATGTAGATCGCTCTATTGATGGCCCTGCGGCATTTGTCGAAACTAACATTGTTGGTACCTATACTTTGTTGGAAGCTGCTCGGGCTTTTTGGCAGAAACTGAGTAAAGAGAAACAAGCTGCCTTTCGTTTCCATCATATTTCAACGGATGAAGTGTATGGAGATTTGCATGGTGAGGATGGTTTCTTTACTGAAACAACACCTTATGCGCCAAGCAGTCCATATTCAGCGTCCAAGGCATCCAGTGACCATTTGGTAAGAGCATGGCACCGTACTTATGGTTTACCGACAATTATCACCAATTGTTCAAATAACTATGGCCCTTACCATTTCCCGGAAAAATTGATCCCATTAATAATTTTGAATGCATTAGCAGGCAAATCTTTGCCGGTATACGGCGAAGGGAAGCAAATCCGTGATTGGTTGTACGTGGAAGATCACGCCAGAGCGCTTTATTTGGTTGTAACAGAAGCTGAACCGGGTAAAACCTATAATATTGGCGGTCATAACGAACGCAAAAATATTGATGTGGTTTGTGCCATTTGTGAGCTTCTGGAAGAATTTCGTCCTGAGAAGCCAGCAGGTACTGCTTATTATCGTGACTTGATTACTCATGTCGCAGATCGTCCTGGCCATGATATGCGTTATGCCATTGATGCTGCGAAAATTGAGCATGAGCTGGGTTGGAAACCACAGGAAACCTTCGAATCCGGGATTCGCAAAACAGTTCAATGGTATTTGGAAAATGAAAATTGGTGGCGTAGGGTTCAGGATGGCTCTTATGCTGGTGAGCGTCTTGGGTTAGGTGAAAACTGAGCTATTCTGGAGGTAACATGAAAGGCATTATTCTGGCAGGGGGCTCGGGTACCCGGTTGCATCCGATAACACGAGGTGTTTCCAAACAACTACTGCCAATTTATGATAAGCCGATGATTTACTATCCTTTGTCAGTACTGATGCTGGCAGGGATACGTGATGTTCTGATTATCTCCACACCAGAAGATTTACCTTCTTTCCGCCGGCTGTTTGGCAATGGTGACGAATTTGGTATTCGCTTGAGTTATAAAGAACAGCCATCACCAGATGGTTTAGCTCAGGCTTTTTTGATTGGTGAAGAGTTCATTAACGGGGAGCCCAGTTGCTTGGTATTGGGAGATAATATCTACTTCGGGCAAGCGTTTAGCCCAAAACTGAAAAAAGTTGTTTCCCGTGGAAAAGGGGCGACTATTTTTGGTTATCAGGTGATGGATCCTGAACGATTTGGTGTGGTGGAGTTTGATGACGAGTTCCACGTTCTTTCCATAGAGGAAAAGCCAGAAAATCCAAAATCAAACTGGGCGGTAACGGGTCTCTATTTCTATGATAATCAGGTCGTGGATTTTGCCAGGCAGGTAAAACCTTCTGCACGGGGTGAGTTGGAAATTACCAGCATTAACCAGATGTATTTGGAACGTGGTGAGTTGAATGTTGAACTGTTAGGGCGTGGTTTTGCCTGGCTGGATACGGGTACTCATGACAGCTTGATTGAAGCTAGCACTTTTGTGCAGACTGTTGAGAAACGTCAGGGTTTTAAAATTGCTTGTCTTGAAGAAATTGCTTGGCGTAATGGCTGGTTGGATGATGAGCAGTTAAGAAAGACAGCAAAATCCTTATCAAAAACTGGCTACGGTCAATATCTGCTGGATCTACTTCATGTCCGTTCGCGCCAGTATTGAACCATTAGAGTGGGATAGTCATTACTTCGGGTTGTCCACTGCTCGTCTTGATTTCACACCTGATGCCAGGTTGTTAACTTTACCTCAATTAGAACAGTACGCTTTGGTGCAGGCCAAAGTGCCCGCACAACGATTAGATCTCATTGATGGGTTATCCGCGTTGGGTTTTTCGCTGGTGGAGGGGGAAGTCGATCTTTCCTTAAGGATTGGCATAGAAAATGCTTATATTACTTGCAGTAACAACTCTTCTGAGAATGTGCTGATCCCGGCGAAACAGCGGGATATCCCTATGCTGAAAGAGGTAGCTGCCAAAATATTTTCTTTAAGCCGTTTCCGTGTCCCGTGGTATCAGCCGCAGGATAGTGGCCGTTTCTATGCTACCTGGGTTGAGAAAGCGGTATTAGGGACATTTGATCATCAATGTTTACTGATAAACGGAGATAACGGGCAACCCGCAGGGTTTGTTACTTTGCGGGATTTAGGGAATAGTGAGGCTCGTATGGGGTTGCTGGCCGTATTTCCAGGAAATACCGGCCGTGGGATTGGTGCAAAATTAATGTCGGTGGCGCAACAGTGGTGTCAACACCATCAAATACAGCAATTAAGAATTGCGACACAAACCAGCAACATCGCTGCTTTGCGCCTTTATACACGCAGTGGTGCACTTGTTGAAAGCACTGCTTATTGGTTATATAGGGGACGAAATGATTCCATTTAACAGACCACCAGTAGTCGGCACTGAATTAGATTACATGAAACAGGCAATGGAGAGCGGTAAGCTTTGTGGGGACGGTGGTTTTACCAAACGTTGTGAAGAGTGGATGGAACAACATTTCGGCTGCCCGAAAGTTTTGCTGACGCCATCTTGCACAGCTTCTCTGGAAATGGCGGCTATTTTGCTGAATATCCAGCCCGGTGATGAAGTAATCATGCCGAGCTTCACTTTCGTTTCCAGTTCTAACGCGTTTGTACTGCGTGGGGCAACCGTTGTTTTCGTGGATATCCGTCCAGATACCATGAATATTGATGAAACCAAAATCGAAGCGGCGATTACAGATAAAACACGAGTGATTGTTCCGGTTCATTACGCAGGTGTGGCTTGTGAAATGGATACCATCATGGCGCTGGCAGAGAAATATAATCTGTTTGTCGTGGAAGATGCAGCCCAGGGGGTAATGTCTGCTTATAAGGGGCGCGCATTGGGAACTATCGGGCACATTGGTTGCTACAGTTTCCATGAAACCAAAAACTACTCTTCTGGTGGTGAAGGCGGTGCAGCACTTATCAATGATGAATCCCTGATCTCGCGTGCTGAAATCGTCCGTGAAAAAGGAACGAATCGTAGCCAGTTTTTCCGTGGTCAAGTTGATAAATACACTTGGCGCGATATTGGTTCCAGTTATTTGATGTCAGATCTTCAAGCTGCTTATTTGTGGGCACAACTCGAAGAAGCTAAGAAAATCAATGAACGTCGTCTTGCTTTGTGGGATACCTATTATCAGGCATTAAAACCGCTGGCTGATGCCGGTTACCTGACATTACCTGTAGTACCGGAAGGATTGGAACATAATGCTCATATGTTCTATATCAAACTGAAAGATGTTGAAGAGCGTTCTGCTCTCAATAGCTATATGAAAGATGCTGGCGTACTGACGGTATTTCATTATGTTTCTCTGCATACCAGCCCTGGCGGTGAAAAATTTGGCCGTTTCCACGGAAAAGATCGCTTCACAACCAGTGAAAGTGATCGCTTAGTACGCTTGCCAATGTTCTACAATATAACAGATGCTGAACAGCAGGTTGTTATCGAACATATCAGAGAATACTTCGCCTGATATGTCATTAGCTAAAGCGTCAATATGGACTGCTGGCTCTACACTGATAAAAATTGGTGTGGGGCTTTTAATCGTTAAATTACTGGCCGTTGCTTTTGGCCCCAGCGGGGTTGGGCAGGCGGGTAATTTCCGTCAGCTTATTACTGTTCTTGGGGTGTTGGCTGGTGCCGGTATTTTTAATGGTGTGACTAAATATGTTGCGGAGTATCAGCAGCAGCCGGAAAGGTTGCGTGCGGTATTGGGGACTTCTTCTGCCATTATTCTCGGGTTTTCCACTCTATTGGCCGTAATTTTTCTGTTGCTTAGCGGGCCGATTAGTATTGGGTTATTTGGTCATAGGGATTATGAGCCAGTTGTGCAAGCGATCGCATTTATTCAAATGGGAATTGCCTGTGCCAACTATTTTCTGGCTATTTTGAAAGGATACCGGGATGCTCAGGGGAATGCGCTGGCGATTATTCTTGGTAGTTTAATTGGAGTGATTGCTTATTATCTCTGTTTCACCCTTGGTGGGTATGAAGGTGCTTTAGCTGGTTTGGCCTTAGTGCCGGCGCTGATAATATTTCCAGCGGGATTGATGCTTTCGCGTGGCAAAGAAATTTCATTCTCACATTTTAAGCCCATGTGGGATAAGGTACTGGCTAGCGAGCTCGGCAAATTTACCCTTATGGCTTTGTTGACTTCTATTACCTTACCGGTTGCTTACATTATGATGCGAAACTTGCTGGCAGCGCAGTATAGTTGGGATGATGTGGGTATTTGGCAAGGTGTAAGCAGTATTTCCGATGCTTATCTGCAATTTATCACCGCTTCTTTCAGTGTTTATTTGTTGCCAACGCTTTCACGATTGCAGGGTAAGGGTGAAATATCAAATGAGATAGTTAAGGCGCTGAAATTTGTTTTGCCTGCTGTGGCTTTTGCAAGTTTTACCGTATGGTTGTTGCGCGATTTTGCCATTTGGTTGCTGTTTTCTGACAAATTTACTGCTATGCGTGATTTGTTTGCTTGGCAATTGATTGGTGATGTATTGAAAGTGGGCGCTTACGTTTTTGGTTATCTGGTTATTGCCAAGGCCGCATTGCGTTTTTATGTGCTGACTGAGGTCAGCCAGTTTTTGTTGCTCACTGGTTTTGCCCATTGGCTGATTCCTGTCAATGGAGCGTTAGGAGCAGCGCAAGCCTATATGGCAACTTATATTGTTTATTTCACCCTTTGTTGTGGTGCATTTCTTATTTATCGCAGGCAAGCAGCATGACAGCTCTAATTCACGTTCTGGGATCTGATATCCCCCATCATAATAGAACGGTATTGCGCTTTTTTAATGACGTTTTAGCGCAAGAAATTGGTTTTTCAGCCAAACCAAAGTTTATGGTAGTGGCTAGGGATCGAGCTTCATTGGGTGATTGCCTGGCATTGGATATGACATTTTTCGACAGTAAAAAATCTCTATCTCAAGCTGTTATTGCTAAAGCGCAGTCAGACAGGGATTGCCGATTTTTTTTTCATGGACAATTTAATGCGGGTTTGTGGTTAGCGTTGTTATCAGGAAAAATTAAACGCAATCAATTCTGGTGGCATGTTTGGGGCGCTGACCTTTATGAAGACTCTTGTCAGTTAAAATTCCGTCTGTTTTATTTCCTGCGTCGTCTGGCGCAGCGTCGGGTGGGGCATATATTTGCGGTTCGTGGTGATCTCTATTTTTGTTCTCAACATCATCCGAAAGTACCAACGTCATTGCTCTATTTCCCAACCAGAATGGATCCAGCCTTGACGATTGCAGGAAAAGCTCTTTCTGATGATGACAAGATGACAATTTTATTGGGGAACTCCGGTGATCGATCAAACCGCCATATTGCTGCACTGAAAGCTATTCATAAGCAGTTTGGTGATAAGGTACAAATAGTCATCCCAATGGGTTATCCGGAAAATAATCAGGCTTATATTGAGCAGGTTGAACAGTTTGCTTTATCGTTGTTCCGGCCGGAAAATTTAAGAATTCTTAAGCATAATATGGCGTTTGATGATTATTTGGCATTGTTGCGTCGTTGTGATTTAGGGTATTTCATTTTTAACCGCCAGCAGGGAATCGGAACAATTTGTCTGTTGATACAATTTGGTGTGCCGTTTGTGCTTAGTCGTCAGAATCTTTTTTGGCAGGATTTAATAGAACAGCAGGTTCCGGTATTTTTCTCCGATGATTCTTTAGATAACCAACTGATTGCAGAAGCACAACGGCAGATGCTTTCTCTGGACAGGAACGCGATAGCTTTCTTTAGTCCGAACTTTATTGATGGATGGCGGCAAGCATTGGTAAAAGTGGTAGGAGAGCAGCAATGACTTTAACGCAATTTGGCGGATTATTTGTTGTTTATCTGATATCACTGGTTTTTATCCTGACGCTGACTTATCAGGAATTCCGGCGTGTACGTTTTAATTTTAATGTGTTCTTCTCATTGCTTTATTTGCTGACATTTTATTTTGGTTTTCCTCTGACATGCTTGCTGGTTTTTCAATTCGATGTTGAAGTGGTGCCTGTAGACTCCTTATTACACGCTTTGCTGGCTTCAACTTGTTTTTATGGAATTTATTACGTCAGTTATAAAACCCGGTTAAGAAAGTCCTCTATGCAGCTTAAAACACCCGTATTCACCATGAACCGGGTAGAAACTAACTTTACATGGTTATTGCTGGCATTGGTTGCGGTTGTGACAGTTGGGCTGTTCTTTATGCAAAACGGTTTTCTATTGTTTAAATTACAGTCGTACAGTCAGATTTTTTCCAGTCAGGTTTCTGGCGTTGCTCTGAAGCGGTTCTTTTACTTCTTTATTCCCGCCATGTTAGTGGTTTATTTCCTGAAACCGACACAATTACGCTGGCTGTTTTTCCTGATGAGCACGGTTGCTTTTGGGATTCTGACTTATGTCATTGTTGGGGGAACAAGGGCAAATATTATTATTGCATTTGCGTTATTTCTGTTTATCGGCATTGTTCGTGGCTGGATAACCTTGTGGATGCTGATAACTGCGGGAGCAATGGGAATTGTTGGCATGTTCTGGTTGGCACTCAAACGTTATAGCCTGGATGTCAATGGAGCAGAAGCGTTTTATACCTTTCTCTACCTCACTAGGGATACTTTCTCGCCGTGGGAAAATCTTGCGTTACTGCTGAATAACTATGCCAAAATCGATTTTCAGGGGCTGGCACCGATTATCCGTGATTTCTATGTTTTTATTCCAAGCTGGCTCTGGCCTGGGCGCCCTGATGCGGTGTTGAATTCAGCGAATTACTTCACCTGGGAGGTGCTGGATAACCACTCTGGTCTGGCAATCTCCCCGACTTTGATAGGTTCTCTGGTAGTTATGGGCGGGGTACTGTTTGTTCCGGTTGGTGCAATTGTTGTTGGGTTGATAATTAAGTGGTTTGACTGGATTTATGAGTTAGGGAAACAGGAGACTAATCGTTATAAGGCCGCTATTTTGCAGGCATTCTGCTTTGGCGCGATCTTCAACATGATAGTACTGGCTCGTGAAGGATTGGATTCATTTGTTTCCCGGGTAGTATTTTTCTGTATTATTTTTGGCTTATGTCTGGTGGTTGCTAAATTGTTGTATTGGCTACTTGAGAGTGCAGGGCTTATTAGAAAATACCTGACTGGCAACCTGGCTGTATCGCAAAAACGTCCGTTGCAATGTGAGGAAAGAAAATGGGGCTAAACGATATTCCCAAGTATAGTATCCGCGGTCTGAATATTTGGGGCTTCCGCGATATGGCACACTTTCTTGACCATATTTTTCAACGTGGGCAGGTAAAAACCGGTACTCTGGTTGCGGTTAATGCGGAAAAAGTTCTGACAGCAGAGCAAGATAAAGCGTTGAGTACATTACTGGGCGAAGCAGAGTATCTGTATGCCGATGGTATCAGCATTGTACGTGCTATCCGCCGTAAGTACCCTGATGCTGAAGTTTCCCGCATAGCCGGTGCTGATCTGTGGGAAGCCATCATGGAGCGTGCTGGTAAAGAAGGTACCCCCGTTTTTCTGGTTGGAGGTAAACCAGAGATATTAGAACAGACGGAAAACAAACTGCGGACTCAGTGGAACGTCAATATCGTTGGCAGTCAGAATGGTTATTTCACGCCAGAAGAGCGTAATGTTGTTTTTGAGCGGATTCATGTTAGCGGAGCAGCAATTGTGACAGTTGCGATGGGGTCGCCTAAGCAAGAAATTTTCATGCGTGACTGCCGTAAAATTCATTGCGATGCGCTTTATATGGGGGTTGGTGGTACTTATGACGTATTCATCGGTCACGTAAAACGGGCGCCAAAAGTATGGCAGAACCTCGGGCTGGAATGGTTTTATCGTTTGTTATTACAGCCGAGCCGTATCCGTCGTCAGTTTAAGCTATTGAAGTTTCTGGGATATTACTACAGCAATCGTCTGTAAATATGTAGCCTGCCTGTCATATAACAATTTGCGGCAGGCTGTCAAAAAATTCATTTCACAGCGTCTATATAACCGTTTGATCCTGCCAGGCTTTTGTCATCTGTACTAATTATTAGGTAATTTTTTATTTCACTGAGTGGAAAAACGTGTTTTGATCCTTGCCATTTTTACGGCTGGTCAAAACCGGTCTTGTATATTTTGAACTATTGCACATTAAAACACATAACAATGGACAGGGAATTTATGGCAGATCAACAACAGGGCCTACAACGAGGTTTAGAAGCCCGTCATATTGAGCTAATCGCATTAGGTGGAACTATTGGTGTCGGTCTGTTTATGGGCTCAGCCAGCACGTTGAAATGGGCTGGCCCTTCTGTTTTGCTGGCTTATATTATTGCCGGAATTTTTGTTTTCTTCATTATGCGATCCATGGGTGAAATGCTGTTTCTTGAGCCTGTCACGGGTTCTTTCGCTTCTTTTGGTCATAAATATCTCAGCCCGTATTGGGGATGCCTGACCGCTTGGGGTTATTGGTTTATGTGGGTGGCAGTAGGGATATCAGAAATAACAGCTATCGGAGTTTATGCCGAGTTCTGGTTTCCTGAGCTTCCTCAATGGGTATCAGCATTGATTGCGGTGGTATTAGTTGCTTTGGCGAACCTTGCGGCGGTACGTCTTTATGGTGAACTGGAATTTTGGTTTGCTATGATTAAAGTGACCACAATTATCGTCATGATCCTGATTGGCCTGGGACTGATATTTTTTGGTATTGGTAATCAATGGCAACCTATTGGATTGGATAATCTGACTGCTCATGGCGGTTTCTTTGCCGGTGGTTGGAAAGGGTTTCTGTTTGCGCTTTGTATTGTTGTTGCATCTTATCAGGGTGTGGAACTGGTAGGCATCACTGCGGGTGAAGCTAAAAATCCACAGGTTACGTTGAAAAAAGCGATTAACAATATTCTCTGGCGTATCCTGATTTTCTATGTGGGTGCGATCTTTATTGTCATTACCTTGTTTCCGTGGATAGAAGTTGGTTCACAAGGCAGTCCGTTTGTGATGACCTTTACCAAAGTGGGTATCACCTCAGCGGCAGCTGTGATTAACTTTGTTGTCTTGACCGCTGCGCTTTCTGGTTGTAACAGTGGTATGTACAGTGGTGGACGGATGCTCTATGCGCTGGCACAAAACCGCCAATTACCTTCATCGCTGACAAAACTGTCAAAGAATGGTGTGCCGGTAATCTGCGTTGCCATTACAATTCTGTGCTTGCTGATAGGCTCCAGTTTGAATTACCTGATCCCAAATCCACAGGCAGTTTTTGTTTATGTTTACAGCGCCAGTGTACTGCCGGGAATGGTTCCGTGGTTTGTTATTCTGGTGAGCCAGTTACGTTTTCGTCAGTACCATCAAGAGACACAGATGCAACATAGCTTTAAATCTATCCTGTTCCCCTATGTGAATTATCTGACACTGGCATTTTTATGCTGTGTATTGGTAGGTATGGCAATTAACCCGGATACTCGTTTCTCATTGCTGGTAGGTGGAGGTTTTCTGCTGATAGTGTCGCTGATTTATTGGATAGTAAGGTTTTTTTGCAGCAGAAAACCAACAGTCTGATTTACTGTCATAGCTGTCGCGGGTAGGGCGTGATAGCTGGCTTTATCAACGAAGTGAGCAAGGTGTAATCAAACGCATCATTTCTTAAAAAAAGCGCTGGACAGTATATCATTAAATCCGTACTATCCCCATCCGCAACGGCGTTAAGCGCCCGTAGCTCAGCTGGATAGAGCGCTGCCCTCCGGAGGCAGAGGTCTCAGGTTCGAATCCTGTCGGGCGCGCCATTAATTTGCGTGCAAGAGCTGCGGTGTATTTCCGCTGTTTGTAAGTTGTATCTAGTAGTAAAATAGCTGTTATGGTGGCTATAGCTCAGTTGGTAGAGCCCTGGATTGTGATTCCAGTTGTCGTGGGTTCGAGTCCCATTAGCCACCCCATCTTTTTTGTGACACGCGAGGGTGGCGGAATTGGTAGACGCGCTAGCTTCAGGTGTTAGTGTCCTTACGGACGTGGGGGTTCAAGTCCCCCCCTTCGCACCATAAAAAAGAGAAGATTTCGGCGAGTAGCGCAGCTTGGTAGCGCAACTGGTTTGGGACCAGTGGGTCGGAGGTTCGAATCCTCTCTCGCCGACCAAATTTTGAAGAACCCTGCAATGCAGGGTTTTTTGCTTTTCTCCTACCTATTTTTTGTTTTCTTCTGTCCATTACTCGTAGTGTATGCTTTATTCGATTTAAGTTCAGTGAATTGTTTGCCCGATATTAGCTACTTGTTTTATATAATAATTTTTTATCTTGTTGTATTTTGACGACGATTGGCATATTAGCTGTCTCAAATAAGAGACTTATAATACATTGAATTAAAATGAAAAATAATAAATGTGTTATACGTTGTCTCAAATAAGAGACAGTCAATGAAGTGGATTTTGTGATGATTTGCTTTCTCGTTGTAATAAATAGAGAAATAACCGATGAGGCGAAGCGACTTATCATCCGGATAAAAGTTGGCATGTTAAATGCATTACTACAAACGTAGATGCTCATCCTATTTCTTATGACAGCATATGCTTCATAAACCTAGGGATGATGCAGAGCCGATTATCGGTGCCTATTGTCCATGTCACAGATGAGTAAGATATAGCCATCTTTTCATCACCGATCGGACTTAACGTTGAGTGAGGCACTATCCGTCTGTAGACCTGATTGTATTTGTACACCTATCTGTATTTCCAAGGTAGGTGTTTTTTTTGCCCATCGTTAGGAATATCTGATAGATTTATATACTGTTTAGATATTAATATTTAATATAAGAAAAACGGGAAATACGACTATTGGTTTCTGCTATGCAACTGACTTAGTTACAGTTACTTCTTCCTAACCTATTTTAAAGGAAATATAAATGTCAAAAATGATCGGATGCTTTGGTTGTGGTCAGATGTTGCATGAATCTGCACAATCATGCCCACATTGTGGTGCGGTAATAAAAGCATATTCTTCTGGCAGTAAAAGCAGAATTGTTGCTGCGTTACTGGCATTTTTTCTTGGCGGTTTTGGTGCTCATAAATTTTATCTGGGTAAAATCGGTATGGGGATTTTATATCTGTTATTTTGCTGGACGTTTATCCCTTCGTTTATCTCATTCATTGAATTTATTATTTATCTTTGCACTTCTGATGAAGATTTTTCCAGAAAATATGGCTAAAAAAATGCCCTCGTATGGAGGGCATTTTTAATCAATGATATGAATAAATTGTAAAGGAATAGTGATGGATAGATCATGAAACTATGGTATCAGATGTTCGTTGACACTATTGGCTATTAGCCACATCACTCTCGCGCTTTAAAGTTAGCACTAATCCCTCACGGCGCACCTGTGCCGCTTCATCCGGTTTGCGTAACTTATCCAGTGCATCTGCTAACCAGGCATAATCATGGGCATCCGGTCGTTGCTCTAATGCGGCTTTAAAATCTCGTGTTGCTTTTTCCCATTCTCCATGACGCAAAGCAACCTGTCCAAGAGTACTGTTTAGCAGAGGGGTTGCGCCATGTTGCTTTAATTGATGATCCAGCGCCTTTTGTACCGGCTTTGAATCTTCATTTTTTAACCGTGGAATCAACAACAATAAACGTTCATCGTATTGACGTTTTAAACTTTCCAGGATAATTTTTTGTGCAGTTTCATGATCATCACATTCAATCAAATGCTCAGATATTGCAACCTGCAAAGCCACATCATGGCGAATTTTACGGCTTTGATCATGCCACCAGCGTTTTAAGCCTTCGCTGCCCTGTTCTGCCATATGCTGATCCATCAAACCGATATAGGCTTGTTGACGCAGCTTGTGCATTTGTGATTCATCATGCAGATGGATTTTCTCCATTGTTGGCAGTATATCAATCAGTGACTGGTAAGCTCCGGATCTTGTATAAGCTTGTTCTGCCAGGCGCAAAACTTCTGGATGGCGTGAAGATTGATTCAGAAGTTTGTCTATACCGTGGCGAGCAGCATGAATTTCACCTTGTGCCAGTTGAATACGTACACGGGTAATATCCACAGGTAACTGATTATTGTCTGCGACTTCTGCCGCACGTTCCAGATACTGATTGGTACGGAATTCATCTCCACGTTGTTGGGCTGCTTCGGCTGCTAGCAAATAGTTGACTACAGGTTGTTCTGCATGATCAGCATTACGGGTCAGTAATTGCTCAACTTGTTTAAAATCACCTTCGGCCAGTTTGATTAGCGCTTCTTTTGTCTGAGCATGAGCTCGGCTGCGTTTACGTCCGAGGAACCAACCACGGGTACGGGAACTGGTACGCATGACTCTGCGGTAGCACCAGCCAAGGAAGCAGAGCACCATTTGTAACAGAACAAATATAATGAACAGGCCGGTAACACTGGTTTCAATATTGTAGTTGTCAGTCTGAATCAGAACATATCCTTGATGACCCGCAATGATTGGGCCAAGCACAATACCAACAATCAGTACAACAAACAGTAACAAAACTTTCAGCATAACTTAGCCTTCTTGGTGGGTTTCAGAGGACTGGGACAGCAAGTTGCGAACCCGGGTTTGCATCAGTTTTTCCAGTAACGGCTGACTTGAAAGATGATCGGGTACCGTCATGGAAACAGGTTGCTGACTGAGTGAATCAATTTCTTCCAGGAATGCTTTGGTATTTGGATCGTTGATATCAAAGTAAGCTCTGACCCAGGTTGAAACCGTTTCCAGTGATTGTTTAAAAACTTCACCCTGATGACGCGGGATTGCTTGAGCTGCAATCAATAGACGGGCACGGATATTCTCCCGTAGATAGATATCCTGATTTGGCGCCAGTAATGGTTCTGCTGTGGTATCGCGGCGACGGATAGTAATAAAATTATCCATAAAGCTGTTCCAGCTTTTATTCAGATTCTGACGCCATTCAGATAATGAACCGGTTAATTCATCATTGTCTTTATTCATAGGTGAATCATCAATTGTGTTGTCAGCCAGACGCAGGTTATCTACTTGGTTAGAAAGTTGGTTAACCCGAAGGATGGCGCCATCAAAATCAATCTGGTTGATAGCCGATAGTGCGCTGATGTCCTGTGTAATTGCACGACGGATTTCAATCAGACTTGGATCATTCATCTCAGCGAGACTGGCATCTGCATTTTTCAGGAGGGCTGCGGCGGTGACGACATCTTGATCATTCCATAATTTTCGTCCAGCCATTTTGACCAAAAAGTCAGCTTGCGCCAGTAGCCAGCTTTTTACGTCAGAACTGGATAACGAAGAGATTCTGGCTTGTAACTCTTGCAGGCGATTTCCCAGTTGATCATTTTGTGCAGCTTGTACGGCAAGGTGGTTTAAAGCTTGCGATTGTTCTTTGAATAGAATTTCAATACGTTGTTTATCTTGTGATTGCTGTTGTTTCAATGATTCCAATTGTTGGCGTAGTTCATGGTTTTCCGCGCTGAGTAAATGGCTTTGTTGTTGTCCGTAGTAATAAAGACCGCCACCGATTGCCAGAATAATTGCAATAGTAATGATACTTCTCAGAGTGCCAGAACGTTCTTGCTTTTGAGGCGCTGTTTCGGGCTGTTGCGAGTTTTCAACCGTATTTATTGTTTTTTCAACCGTCTCGGCGGACTGTTTTTGTTCCGTCATAGTGGGCATCCCATGTCAGTTTATTCTAGTGCCTGAATTAAGGCATCGTTGTCTGCACTTTTTGCAACTTTAACATCTTGCCAGCCCAGGCTCTGGGCGATGTGTGCAAGACGCTCGCTTACCACAACAAGGCGGCAATTTAATAACCACCTATTCCGATCACTTTCGGGTATTAAGTTATATAACAGTTGCAGTATTTCGCCACTGGTTACAATTAAAGTCTGTACTCCATATTTTTGCCAATGGGCACTGAATTTTGCTGCCGGATAGTCTATTGGTTGGCGAAGATAACATTCACAATAACTAACTGAGGCCCCTCTTTCTGTCAACGTGCGGGCAATAACCTCACGTCCGCCATTTCCTCTGAGCAGCAAAGCCTGTTTATTTTCAACCTGATGTAATGATGGTAGTTCCAGCAGGATTTCGCTGGTTTCACCCTCTAATGACCAGATAATATTTATATCCGTCAATTGATGAAAAGCCAGTGCGGTTGATCTGCCAATAGCATAATAAATCAGCTTGTCAGGCCATGACAGATTAATTTTATTTAACTGTGAATTTGCATAATGAACTGCATTTTTTGATAACAGAAATACCATATCACCGGCATTCAGCTGATTGAGCTTCTCAGCTAACAGTGGCAGCTCTGAACCTGGGTGAATATTGATTAAAGGTGCGCTAAAAACAGTTTTTCCCACTGCCTGTAACTTTCTGACTAATTCCTCTCCGGCAGGAGAAGGCCGTGTCACCAGAATGCTCATGTGGGGGGATTTCCTTGATAAACGTCGGTCAGAATTGCCCTCGCTCCCCGTTCCAGCAACTCTTCTGCCAGTTCAATCCCTGACTGGCTGGCATCTTTGGGTAATGTTGTTCTCTCACCACGAATAATAACGCTGCCATCCGGTGCTCCAACCAATGCCCGTAGCCAGATTTTTCCATCCTGCCAGATGGCATAGCTGCCTATTGGTACTTGGCAGCCTCCTTCCAGGCGGGTATTCATCGCCCGTTCGGCAAGAACACAGATTTCTGTATCATAATGATTTAATGGTGCTAACAGAGCTTGTGTTTGCTGGTCTTCAAGTCGGCATTCAATCCCCACGGCTCCTTGACCCGCGGCAGGTAATGATTGTTCTACAAACAATGGCGTACGGATACGTTCATGCAGCTTTAACCTTTTCAATCCTGCAACAGCGAGAATGATGGCATCGTAATGACCATTATCCAGCTTATTCAGGCGGGTGCCGACATTACCCCGAAGGTCACGGATAACCAGGTCGGGACGTAATTCACGCAGTTGACACTGACGGCGTAAACTTGATGTGCCAACAATGCTGCCTGTTGGCAATTCATCAAGAGAGTTATATTTGACAGAAACAAAAGCATCGCGCGGATCATCACGTTCACAAATAGTGACCAAGCCCAGTCCTTCAGGAAAAGAGATCGGTACATCTTTCATTGAATGAACTGCGATATCGGCCCGGCCTTCAAGCAAAGCCCGTTCTAATTCTTTGACAAATAGCCCCTTGCCGCCCACTTTTGCCAGAGGAGTGTCCAGAATAATATCACCTTGGGTTACCATCGGAACCAGTTGAACTTCCAAATCTGGGTGATGTTGTTGTAGTTTTTGCTGAACATAAAGTGCCTGCCACATAGCCAGAGGGCTTTGACGGGTTGCGATACGGATGTTTTTTGTTGACATAGCTGTTTGTATTTCTCAGGCTTTTCAGCCGTCATATAAATGAAAAACTAGCCCTCGTTTTAACACTTCAGCAGTTTTTTTTCCAGTTAAGGGCTGGGAAGAGAATGAGCAGATTAAGTTAAACGCATGAAATAAATTTTAATTTTTTAAATTATTTTATATCGCTATAAGTAAATTAGTTTAAATATGAATTAGCTTTTCCAGTAGATTATTTCTGTGATTAGAGAATCTTGAATGAAAAGAATGACTAATTAAAATATAGCTAATGGGTAACTTTTATAAGGCTGCTGATAAAAAAGCATTGGATACATTACTTGAAAAATGGGCAGAGAAAATTTCCTTCATAAAAGAAAGTATAAAAAGTATGGTTTTTTAGATTATTTGTATATATAACAATATGTTATTTGGTTTTTTGTCTGGTGTCGCATTGCAATTCAATTGCTTTACTGACTTTACGGTTTATCTACAAGATGTTAAATTGATCACGTTTCCGGTAATAAATTGGTAAAAATCATTCTAAATAATTCCATTAAGTTATAACAGCCGGAAGCGGGGGATTTATCTGGGCACTGGAACTCAATCGGGCGAGACGTCTTGTACCTTTATATCGAAACACTGAAGCAGAGACTGGATGCGATAAACCAACTCAGGTTAGAACGCGCCTCCACCGCCATGAGTGCGGAATTTAAACAGGTATACAGTTTACTGCCAGTATTATTGCATTATCATCATCCGATGATGCCAGGTTACATTAATGATAATGTTCCCTACGGCGTATGTTTTTTCGTGCATGATGAATCACAAAAATCCTATCTTAATGATTTAGAAAGTAAATTAGAACACTCCATAGAACAGCCTGCTAATGGTCAGCTTCCTATTACGGGTATTTACTCAATGGGGAGTACTTCGTCAATTGGGCAAAGTAGTTGTTCTGATTTGGATATTTGGGTATGTCATCAGTCATGGCTTGATAATGATGAGCGCCTCTTGTTACAACGTAAATGTACGCTTATTGAACAATGGGCGGCAGCGCTTGGTATCGAAGTCAATTTTTTTCTTATTGATGAGAACCGCTTTCGCCATAATGCCAGTGGTCGTCTTGGCGGTGAAGATTGCGGTTCTACTCAGCATATTCTGTTACTTGATGAATTTTACCGTACTGCTGTGCGTATGGCAGGTAAGCGTTTGTTATGGGAAATGGTGCCTGTAGAAGAAGAGCGCCATTATGACGAATATGTTTTATCTCTTTATGCGCAAGGTGTTTTGACGCCAAATGAGTGGCTTGATCTCGGTGGATTAGGTGAACTCTCTGCTGAAGAGTACTTTGGCGCCAGCTTATGGCAACTCTACAAAAGTATCGACTCTCCTTATAAAGCTGTATTGAAAAGCTTGCTGCTGGAGGCATATTCCTGGGAATATCCCAATGGCAAGTTACTGGCAACGGAGATGAAACAGCGTTTACATGCGGGTGAAATAGTTTCCTTTGGCCTTGATGCATACAGCATGATGCTTGAGCGTGTTACTCGCTATCTGATAGAAATTAATGATACGACTCGCTTAGATTTAATACGTCGATGCTTCTATTTAAAAGTTTGTGAAAAGCTCTCTCTAAACCAGGATGATGAAGGTTGTACCGGTTGGAGACGCCAGGTTTTGACTCAGTTGGTATATGAGTGGAAGTGGGATACAGCGCGGTTGGAAATTCTGGATAACCGCAACGCATGGAAAATTGAACAGGTTCGTGATGCTCATAATGAACTGCTTGATACCATGATGCAGAGTTACCGTAACCTTATCCGTTTTGCCCGCCGTAATAATCTGAGTGTCAGTGCCAGCCCACAGGATATTGGCGTACTGACTCGTAAACTCTATGCTGCATTTGAAGCGTTGCCGGGTAAGGTGACACTGGTTAATCCACAGATTTCACCGGACCTGTCAGAGAAACATTTAACATTTATTTATGTTCCTCAAGGACGTGCAAATCGCAGTGGCTGGTATCTTTACAATCAGGCACCGATCATTGAATCAATTATTGGGCGTCAGCCTCTGGAATATAATCGTTACCTCAATAAACTGGTGTCGTGGACCTATTTTAACGGCTTGCTGACAGAAAAATCCTGTATTCATATTCATCACGGTGAAGCTCAGTGTGATGAACTGAAGTTGCATGAATTGATCAATGATATTTCCGCTCATTTTCCTATCCGTTTGCCAGCACCGACGCCAAAAGCGCTCTATAGTCCGTGTGAAATCCGTCACTTAGCGATTATTGTTAATCTGGAGAAAGATCCGACGGCTGCGTTCTCTAATCAGGTTGTGCATTTTGATTTCCGTAAGCTTGACGTATTCAGCTTTGGTGAATCGCAACAGTGTCTGGTGGGAAGTATCGACTTACTTTACCGCAACTCATGGAATGAAGTGAGAACATTGCATTTTAGTGGCGAGCAGTCTGTTTTGGAAGCATTGAAAACCATATTGGGTAAAATGCATCAAGATGCTGCACCGCCGGCGGCTGTTGAAGTGTTCTGTTATTGTGAACATTTACGCGGGCTTATCCGAACCCGGATCCAGCAACTGGTATCTGAATGTATTGAGTTACGTTTATCCAGCAATCGTCAGGATCCGGGCCGTTTTAAAGCACTGCGTATTGCGGGCCAGACTTGGGGGCTTTTCTTTGAACGTCTGAACGTCTCTGTGCAAAAATTGGAGAATGCTGTGGAATTCTATGGGGCAATTTCTAATAACAAACTGCATGGGTTGCCGGTAAAAATTAATACCAAAGAGACACATTTGCCTGCTGTGGTTGATGGTTTTGCCAGCGAGGGTATTATTCAATTTTTCTTCGAAAATACTCAAGATAATAAAAGTTTTAATATTTATATCCTGGATGAAACCAACCGGGTGGAAATTTATTCTCATTGTGAGGGAAGTAAGGAAGAATTGGTACGCGACGTCAGTCGGTTTTATTCTTCATCGCATGATCGGTTTACTTACGGATCAAGTTTTATCAACTTTAACCTACCGCAGTTTTATCAGATTGTTCAAATGAAAGACCAGATTCAGGTGATTCCATTCAGTGGATCCTCTTTTTCACATTTGTGTGTGACTAATGATGGGGAAACCGGTGGAGAAGAACAGCCGGAACTTTATCGTTCAGTGTCGCATTACTGATTTACCCCGCACTGCGGGGTAGTTCAATCATTGAAAATTGAACAGTTCACTACTTTGTTCTGTGATGGATTGCGCTAACATGGTCAGGAAATTGCCGCCGCTACGGTCACAAATCCAATGACCCTCTTTATAATCAAAATGATAACCACCGTTTTTGGTTGCCAGCCAGATTTGATGGAAAGGTTCCTGACGATTGATAATAATTTTGCTGTCATTATCAAAGCTCAGGGTCATGACACCGCCATTGGTTTCACAGTCGATATCAGCATTGCCATCATAATTATCCAGTTGCTCTTCGATATAAAGCATCAGTTGATCAGCTAACTGATGAAATTCACTGTCGTTCATTTTCATTTCCTATTTGCTTTTCGGGGCCTAACTGCGATTATAGAGAATATTGACGTATGAATTACAGGCATTAATGCGATGAAGAAAAAATTACGCGGGTTTCTGGCAATCATAACTTTATCTGTACTTTCCGGCTGTGGACTAAAAGGCCCGCTCTATTTTCCTCCAGAACAACCATCGGCAGAGAAGACTAAGACCGCAGCTCAGGCTCCCGTGAAGACTGTGCAGCAAGGGCAGAAAGTGGATAGTACCACTCAGAAATAGGCGGGATAAGCGAGTAGTTAGTACTGCGGCTTACGGTGGAGCATTATATGCAGTTCTCCAAAATGCATGGTCTTGGTAATGACTTTATGGTCGTTGATGCTGTGACCCAAAATGTTTATTTCTCACCAGAACTGATCTGCCGTTTGGCCGACAGGCATACTGGTGTGGGTTTCGATCAGTTGTTAGTTGTTGAAGCACCTTATGATCCGGATCTGGATTTTCACTATCGCATTTTTAATGCTGATGGTAGCGAAGTGGCGCAGTGTGGCAATGGGGCGCGTTGTTTTGCCCGTTTTGTCCGCCTTAAGGGGTTGATTAATAAGCGTGATATTAAAGTCAGTACGCAATCGGGACGTATGGTATTGAGTATCACCAATGATGATCAGGTTTGCGTTAATATGGGGGAACCTGAATTTGAGCCACATCATGTGCCATTTCGCGCGTTAAAGGCAGAAAAAACCTATATTTTAAGAGTGGTAGAAAAAACGGTTCTTTGTGGCGTGGTTTCTATGGGGAATCCTCATTGTGTGATTCAGGTAGCCGATGTGGAAACTGCCGAAGTGGGAATTCTGGGGCCAGCTTTGGAAAGCTACGAAAGATTTCCTGAACGGGCTAACATAGGTTTCATGCAAATTTTAAACCGTGGTCATATTCGCTTACGGGTTTATGAACGTGGTGTTGGGGAAACTCAGGCTTGTGGCAGTGGTGCTTGTGCAGCGGTAGCCGTCGGCATTCAGCAGCAATTGCTCGATAGTCATGTTCAGGTAGACTTGCCGGGAGGTTCATTGTTTATCTGTTGGGAAGGGCCGGGGCACCCTCTCCATATGACTGGGCCGGCGACACATGTTTATGATGGCACAATTCATCTGTAATCGATTTTGTTTTGAACTGCGGGGCATCGGAAGATGGAAAAAAAAGAAGAGCAGTTAAACATCGGTGGTACACTCGATGACCAAACTGTTGTGGATTATTTGTTGGAAAACCCTAATTTCTTTATCCGCAATGCAAATGTCGTTGAACAGATGCGGGTTCCTCACCCGATAAGAGAGACGGTTTCTCTGGTTGAATGGTATATGAGTCGCCAGAGAACACGTATTGCTTATCTGGAAGAAAATATAACCCTGCTAATGGAGCAGGCTAGAGTAAATGAGCAACTGTTCGAGCAGTTGCTTAAACTACTTGTTGATTTAGCGGCGGCAGAGAGTTTGCAAGATATGCTTAGTCGGTTGAATTCATGGGCTAAGAGTCTGGGGTTAAATGGCGCCAATATCCGTCTTTTTAGTGATAAATGGCATATTGGCGCACCGCTTAATGCGCCTGATTTAGCGCTTTCTCGCAATGCTTTTGAACCAATTCGTATTCATCGTTTTGGTAATAATAACCACTATCTCGGGATGTTGAACGGGCCGGAAATTTTATTGTTGTTACCACAGGTTCGTCATGTCGGTTCGGTTGCTGTATCTCTACTGGGAACTCGGGGAGAACTGGGTATGGTGATATTTAACAGTCGAAATTATCAGCATTATCAAGACGGCATGGGAACTGACATGCTTGATAATCTGGCTAAATTACTGCCGGATATACTGTCTCGTTGGATTAAACGGATATGATGCAGGGAATTGATCTGTTACTGGAGCCGGTTGAGGCATTTTTGAGGTATCTCAGGGTAGAGCGCCGGCTAAGTCCGGTGACTATCACTAATTACCGACGCCAGCTTTCCACATTGGCTGGGATGGCTTTAGAAATAGGTATCAGGCAATGGAACGATCTTGATCCTGCGAAAATCAGAATGTTAGTAACACGTAGTCGTCGTGCTGGCTTACAATCGGCTAACTTGGCTTTACGCTTATCTTCTCTGCGCAGTTTTTTGGATTGGCAGGTTACTCAGGGCGAGATTTCCGTTAATCCGGCAAAGACCATCAGCACACCGGGGACTAAGCGACATTTACCGAAAAATATTGATGTGGATGAAGTGGATCAACTGCTGAACATCAATTTCAATGATCCATTATCAGTGCGTGACCGGACGATGCTGGAAGTGATGTATGGCGCTGGATTGCGTTTGTCAGAGCTGGTGGGTCTTGATTGCCAGCATCTGGATTTTGAAAGTGGGGAAGTATGGGTTTCAGGTAAAGGCAGTAAAGAGCGGAAGGTCCCTTTGGGACGGATCGCTGTTGAATGGCTTAATCGCTGGCTGGAGATGCGGGAACTGTTTGAACCGGAGGATAATGCGGTTTTTATTTCAAACAGCGGACGGCGGATATCAACCCGTAATGTACAGAAGCGATTTGCGCAGTGGGGAATTCGTCAAGGGATGAGCAGCCATATTCATCCTCATAAATTGCGCCACTCCTTTGCCACTCATATTCTGGAATCCAGTGGTGATTTGCGCGCAGTTCAGGAACTGCTTGGTCACGCCAGCTTATCCAGCACACAAATCTATACCCATCTGGATTTCCAGCATTTGACAAAAGTATATGATGTGGCCCATCCCAGAGCCAAACGGGGGAAATCGTAATGCGTTTTTACCGGCCTCTTGCGTCAGTCTCAGCAATGACATTTGATCTGGATGATACCCTTTATGACAATCGTCCAGTGCTAGATAAGACGGAACAAGAGGTGCTGAATTTTATACGGCAATATGATCCTAAGTTCAGTCACCTTGATCGTCAGGATCTGTATGCTTTCCGTGAAGTGATATTTGAGCAAGATCCTGAAATCTGCCATGACATGACCTTGTGGCGTTGGCAGTCTGCAAAGCTGATGTTTTGCCATTACGGTTTTAGCCGTGAAGATGCTTGCCGGGGCGCGGATGATATCATGGCCCATTTCTCCCACTGGCGCAGCCGGATTGATGTGCCGGAATCAACACATAAAACCCTTGCTGCGCTTGCTGAACAGATGCCATTGGTTGCCATTACTAACGGTAATGCAGAACCTGCGGCCTGTGGTCTTGCGCCTTATTTTAAATTTGTGCTGAAAGCCGGCCCTGATGGGCGCGCAAAACCTCATAGTGATATGTACCGTCTGGCAGCAGAACGCCTGGGTTTACCACTTGGGAAAATTTTGCATATTGGTGATGACCTGAATACTGATGTGGAAGGGGCACTTCGTAGTGGTATGCAGGCTTGCTGGATTAATACAGAAAATAAAAAACTATTGCAGACGATTGAGAGCCGCCTGCTGCCGCACATTGAGATTTACGATTTGGCTTCTTTGACAGCATTGATATAATCATGAAATTATTCTGTATAAAAACACAGCAGGCTGTGGTCGCTGTTTAATCAACTGATGGTAACTATGGACATCTCCTATCTGCTCGAAAGTCTGAATGACAAACAACGTGAAGCCGTAGCTGCTCCGCGGACCAACATGTTGGTACTGGCCGGGGCGGGGAGTGGTAAAACCCGGGTTCTGGTACACCGAATTGCCTGGTTGTTGTCGGTGGAGAATGCCTCGCCATTTTCCATCATGGCTGTGACCTTTACCAATAAGGCGGCTGCGGAAATGCGCCACCGGATTGAAAACTTGATCGGTACCAGCCAGGGAGGAATGTGGATTGGTACGTTTCACGGTCTGGCTCATCGTTTGTTACGGGCGCATCATTTGGATGCCAATTTGCCGCAGGATTTTCAGATTCTTGACAGCGAAGATCAGCATCGTTTGCTCAAACGCATTATCAAGGCGATGAATCTGGATGATAAACAATGGCCGGCTCGTCAGGGTATGTGGTACATCAACGGTAAAAAAGATGAAGGGTTGCGGCCACAGCATATTGAAAGTTATGGCAACCCTGTTGAGGCGACATGGCAGAAAATTTATCAGGCTTACCAGGAAGCGTGTGATCGTGCGGGATTAGTAGACTTTGCAGAGCTTCTGCTGCGGGCTCATGAACTGTGGCTGAATAAACCGCAGATCCTGCAACACTACCGTGGTCGTTTTACAAATATTCTGGTGGACGAGTTTCAAGACACCAACAGCATTCAATATGCTTGGATCCATCTGTTGGCGGGGGAAACGGGCAAAGTGATGATTGTCGGGGATGATGATCAATCTATTTATGGCTGGCGTGGGGCGCAGGTTGAGAATATTCAGCGTTTCCTGAAAGACTTCTCCGGCGCAGAAACTATCCGTTTGGAGCAAAATTACCGTTCCACCAGTAATATTCTGAAAGTTGCTAATACATTGATTGCCAATAATAGTGATCGCTTGGGCAAGAATCTGTGGACTGACGGTGTAGAAGGTGAACCGATTTCCCTGTATTGTGCATTTAATGAGCTTGATGAAGCCCGTTATGTGGTTAGCCGGATTAAAAGCTGGCTTGAAAATGGCGGCGCACTGAAAAACTGCGCCATACTTTACCGCAGCAATGCCCAATCCCGCGTATTGGAAGAAGCGTTGCTACAGGCATCAATGCCGTATCGTATTTATGGTGGTCAGCGGTTCTTTGAACGCCAGGAAATTAAAGATGCGTTAGCTTACCTGCGCCTGATTGCTAACCGCAATGATGATGCGGCGTTTGAACGGGTGGTGAATACGCCTACCCGTGGCATCGGTGACAGAACGTTGGATATAGTGCGCCAGGCTGCTCGTGAACGGCAGGAAACGTTGTGGGAGTGCTGTCAAATATTGCTTCAGGAGAAAGTGCTGGCTGGTCGGGCAGCGTCTTCCTTACAGCGCTTTATTGAACTGATAGAAGCATTATCGACAGAAACCAGCGATATGCCGTTACATGTGCAGACTGACAGAATTATCCGTGATTCTGGCCTGAGAGCGATGTACCAGCAGGAAAAAGGTGAAAAAGCACAAGCACGTATTGAAAACCTTGAGGAACTCGTCACGGCAACCCGCCAGTTCAGTTATCAGGATGAAGACGAAGATCTGATGCCATTACAGGCATTTCTTTCTCATGCAGCGCTGGAATCAGGAGAAGGTCAGGCTGACGCTTATCAGGATTCGGTGCAACTGATGACATTGCATTCAGCCAAAGGGCTGGAATTCCCACAGGTATTTATTGTTGGAATGGAAGAAGGCATGTTCCCAAGCCAGATGTCGATTGAAGAAGGCGGGCGTTTGGAGGAAGAACGTCGGCTGGCTTATGTGGGCCTGACACGTGCAATGGAAAAGCTGACAATCACTTATGCAGAAAGTCGCCGTTTATATGGTAAAGAAGTTTATCATCGGCCATCTCGCTTTATTGGTGAGCTGCCGCCAGAATGTATTGAAGAAGTTCGGTTACGTGCGACAGTATCTCGTCCAGTCAACCATCGTCGGTTAGGTACGCCAATCAGCTCCAATGATAGTGGTTATGCTCTTGGGCAACGTGTTCGTCATCCTAAATTTGGTGAAGGAACCATTGTCAATATGGAGGGGAGTGGTGAACATAGCCGGCTGCAAATCGCGTTTCATGGGGAAGGGATTAAGTGGCTGGTTGCTGCTTATGCCAGACTTGAAACGGTCTGAAAATAATATCCAGGTTGAATGTTGACAGGCTTTTTCCTCTAAGCGTAACATTCGCGCCTTACGATCACGTAGGGAGTAAAGGAGACTTATGATACATGCTGAGCGCATTTAAGTTAGAGAATAATCGCCTGCTCCGCCTTGAGTTTGAAGAGGGAGAAAAGTTATCTGATTCCTTGTGGGTAGATTTGGTCGAACCGGAAGAGCAAGATCGGCTTCAAGTTCAAAATGAATTAGGCCAAATTTTGGCGACCCGACCGGAGCTGGATGACATTGAGGCGTCAGCGCGTTTCTTTGAAGATGAAGACGGGATACATGTCCATTCGTTCTTCTACTTTGAAGATGCGGAAGACCATGCTGGCAACGCAACAGTTGCATTTACTATTCGTGATGGTCGTCTCTATACATTGCGAGAGCGTGAACTCCCTGCATTCCGATTGTACCGTATGCGGGCCCGTAATCAGACACTGATTGACGGCAATGCCTATGAAGTACTGATGGATCTGTTTGAAACCAAAATCGAACAGTTGGCTGATGTTATCGAAAATATTTACAGCGTTCTGGAATCCTTGAGCCGGGTCATTATGGAAGGGAAGCAGGGAGATGAATTTGATATCGCCCTGTCCAGCCTTGCTGAACAGGAAGACATTGGCTGGAAAGTGCGTTTGTGTCTTATGGATACTCAGCGTGCGCTCAACTTTCTGGTGCGGCGAGCCCGTCTGCCGGGCGACCAGCTTGAGCAGGCCCGTGAAATTCTGCGGGATATCGAATCCCTGTTGCCACACAATGAATCCCTGTTTCAGAAAGTTAACTTCCTGATGCAGGCAGCAATGGGCTTTATCAATATCGAACAGAGCCGGATCATCAAAATCTTCTCGGTGGTATCTGTGGTATTCCTGCCCCCAACGCTGGTGGCTTCCAGTTATGGTATGAACTTTGAGTTTATGCCGGAGCTTCATTGGCCGTTCGGTTATCCGGGCGCGATCGGGCTGATGATCGCTGCTGGTCTTGCGCCGTATCTTTACTTTAAGCGGAAGAATTGGTTGTAGATAGATAAGCCACAGTAGAAATAAAGGCGTTGGCAGATAATACCAACGCCTATTTTAATGACAAAAATATTCGTTGAGATTATTAAATACTTAATCCGAAGTCAGTTAAGACAATGGAAAAAAGAGACAACTATTTTAGTTCTGGTTTTTTTAGTCGGCCAATAAATCAAATGAAAAGCTTGATAATGCTCAATTTGGTTAACCAAATTATTAACTTAATTTTTCCCATGCTTGGCAATTTCCCTTATATAAATAACGATTTCTCCTCTAGATAACTTATTTCTCCAGAGACGTACTTATCATAAGAATCGCTGTTCCAAATTGAGTACGTTCTTCCCCTAAACGTTCAAAGCCAAGAGCACTATAAAACCCTGCAGCTTGAGGATTAGCCAGCACCCATAATAATATTCCTCCTTTAGTATGAACGTTATTCAGTGCTGTTGTCACCAACTGTCTGCCAATACCTTGATGCCAGACAGTGGGTTCAACAAATAATCCATCAAGTTCTGCCTCTCCATCAGAATGTGGTAATACAACACTGAATCCCAAAATGACGCCAGCTTGTTCTGCAATATAAACATACCCTGCTTCAATATGTTCTATAGGGAGCGCTATCATGTGGGGATTGGCTAATAATAATTCTCGATCTTCTTCCCACATGAGAGATGCTCGTAACTGGAGTGCTTCAAGGGCAGCTCGTTCTGCGATTTTGGCCAGTCTGATGGTTATTTCCATGTAATAAAGTGATTCTGCTATGTTTTCAACCTGCGCTGTGTATAAAGCGCATCCAGCGTAAACAGCACTAATGCTGCCCAGATAAAGCCAAAAGTAATCAGGCGGTCCGTACCTATTTGCTCGTCATAGACCAGTATTGCCAGTAAAAACATCAACGTTGGGCCGACATACTGGAAGAAACCCAGCGTAGATAGACGCAAATGGGCAGCGGCTTCGGTGTATAGCAGTAATGGAACCGTGGTGATAATGCCTGCGGCAATCAGCAGTAAATTCAGTGTCGTTGAGTTGGCACTTAAGTCGCTGGTTGGGGTGTTGGCAAAACCAAACAGGTAAATAGATGCAACGGGTAGTAACCACAGTGTTTCAATCGTCATACCCGTTTTAGCATCAACATTCATCTTCTTACGAAGCAGGGCATACAGAGCGAAAGTGACGGCCAGACTTAACCCAATAACAGGTACGGAGCCAAATTGCCATAACTGGATTAATACGCCAGTGAAGGCCAGAGCAACGGCAGCCCATTGCATCCGACGGAAACGTTCACTTAGAAACAGCATACCAAACAAAACGTTAACCAGTGGGCTAATGAAATAACCCAGGCTGGCTTCCAGCATATGACCGTGGTTCACTGCCCAGATATAAATCAGCCAGTTACAGGCAACAATGGTCGCCGTCACTGCCAATAGCAGTACTTTTTTAGGTTGACGAAAAACATTGGATACCTGTGACCAGTGACGGGTTACTGTTAGCAGCAGCAACATAAAGAAAAATGACCAGATAATACGATGCGTCAAGATTTCGTCGGCAGGTACTTGCTGAATGTATTTAAAATAAACTGGGGCAATTCCCCAAATAAAGCAGGCACCGAAGGCGTACAAAACGCCTTTGGTAGTTTGTGGCTTATTCATGTTGTCCTAATGTTAATAAAAAGTAAAAAGTGATGTAATGGATTTCTGCCCGTTAACATGAAAATAATATGTCACCGGGCTGAATATTACGCAAGGGATTAATATATAAAATGGTATGACTAACCGACCAGATAAGTCGCCGTTACACTGGCGATATGTGCTCTCTGCTCGTTATGCAGTTCAGCTCTGGCGACAGAAACTTTATTTCCATTGCGGATGATACTGCTGGTGGCCGTAAACACTTCACCACGGCCAGGGCGTAGATAATCCACCCGCAAATCAATGGTCCCCATTGTTGATAATCGCTTTTCTAACTCTTCTCGTGGAATTGGTGTTATACGGGTTAAGGCATTACCGACACAGACCAATCCGGCACAGACATCCAGCACTGATGCAATCACACCGCCATGTAAAATCTTCTGTGCGGTATTCCCTACCAGCTTACTCTGATTATGGAACTGTATTTCTGCGTAATCCTGTTCAAACCGGAGCAGCTCAAGCCCTAATATCTGGTTAAAAGGCATATGGTAAATAAAAAAATTACCAATTAGCTGGCGGGCTTCCTCTAGGGTTACTTGCGTTGTAGACATTTAATTTATCTCCAAATAAAGGTACGTGTTATTAATACCACTTTATATAGTTAATAAATTGTTAATGTTATGCTTTTATTGCCAACCTTACCAGTTTGCGAGGCGTCTCGAGAAACAATCTGAGCAAAATTAAAGTTCGTGTGTAAAATAATCTGTGTTGCTTTTTTGACGCTTTATAAATGACAACGGTGTTTGTTATGTATCGGGCTTGTTGTTGAAGTAATTATTGCGAGAGTAAGATAACATAATGCGCAGATGCTTAAGCGTCTGTGATTTTTTAATGGTTGAGGAAAAGCGTGTCTACCGCAGAAGTCATCAATACGATATCACTGGCAGAGCAAGTATTGCGGGAAACCTTTGGTTATCTGCAATTTCGGCCTGGTCAGCAACAAGTCATCAATACCATTCTTGAGGGGCGTGATTGTCTGGTCATTATGCCGACGGGTGGTGGCAAATCACTGTGTTACCAAATCCCGGCGCTGGTGCAGGAAGGATTAACCTTGGTCGTTTCTCCCTTGATCTCTTTAATGAAAGATCAGGTGGATCAACTGCGGGCGAATGGTGTCGCAGCTGATTGCCTGAATTCAACTCAGGCCCGTGAACAGCAGATGGATGTGATCCGGCGTTGTCGTCAGGGCGTGATCAAATTGCTGTATATCGCTCCAGAACGCTTAATGATGGATAACTTCCTTGAACAGCTTTTGGAATGGCAACCTGCTATGCTGGCTGTGGATGAAGCTCATTGTATTTCACAATGGGGCCATGATTTCCGGCCTGAATACCGGGCGCTGGGACAACTCAGACAACGCTTTCCAACATTACCTTTCATTGCGTTGACGGCGACCGCTGATGAAACAACCCGCAATGATATTGCCCGACTATTGAATCTCAATAATCCGCTTATTCATATCAGCAGTTTTGATCGCCCCAATATTCGTTATACCTTGATAGAAAAATACAAACCATTAGATCAATTATGGTTATTTATCCGCGGTCAGAAAGGTAAAAGCGGCATTGTTTACTGCAACAGTCGCAATCGAGTTGAGGAGATATCAGAACGTTTACAAAAACGTGGTTTAAGTGTAGCGCCATACCATGCTGGGTTAGATAACAGCCAACGTGCCCGGGTACAGGATGCGTTTCAGCGTGATGATTTGCAGGTTGTGGTGGCGACCGTGGCATTTGGTATGGGTATCAATAAACCCAATGTTCGGTTCGTGGTTCATTTTAATATTCCACGTAATATCGAATCCTATTATCAGGAAACAGGGCGTGCCGGGCGTGATGGTTTACCTGCGGAAGCGGTGTTGTTCTATGATCCGGCTGACATGGTATGGCTTCGCCGTTGTTTGGAAGAGAAAACGGCTGACACACAGCAGGATATTGAACGGCACAAGCTTAATGCGATGGGGGCCTTTGCCGAAGCGCAAACTTGCCGCCGTTTGGTGTTATTGAACTATTTTGGCGAAAGCCAACAAACCGCTTGCGGTAACTGTGACATCTGCCTTGATCCACCGAAAAATTATGATGGTTTGGTGGATGCGCAAAAAGCGCTTTCTTGTGTTTACCGGGTTGGTCAGCGTTTTGGTATCGGTTATATTGTTGAAGTGCTCAGAGGCGCGAATAATCAGCGTATCCGCGATTTAAAGCATGATCGTTTACCGGTTTACGGCATTGGTAAAGAGCAAAGCCAGGAGCACTGGGTCAGCGTGTTGAGGCAGCTTATTCACTTAGGCTTTATCAGTCAAAACATTGCCAATTATTCTGCATTACAATTAACAGAAGCTGCGCGGCCAGTATTGCGTGGTGAAGTTCCGCTGAAACTGGCTGTTCCACGGATACAGAGCCTGAAAGGGCGCAGCCAGCAGAGTAAATCATATAGTGGCAATTATGATCGCAAATTATTTGCCAAGCTGCGTAAATTACGGAAGTCTATTGCTGACGAAGATAATATCCCGCCTTTTGTTGTATTTAACGATGTCACGCTGATTGAAATGTCAGAGCAATGCCCGGTTACGGCTGAAGAAATGTTATTAATCAACGGGGTTGGACAACGAAAACTAGAACGTTTTGGTAGCGTTTTTATGGCTTTGATCTGTAAACATCTGGAGGAGTGTGAATAGCTTGGAGATGATTTATGAAGCCCGAAATGTTGAAAGAGAGCTGGCTTAATCGTGAGATACAGTTTTCTGCTTTTGCCAACGGGCCTCTGTTAGATTTCTGGCAAGCCAGGGAAGAGCATGAGTTTATCGGTGTTGATAATGTACTGATACGCTATGTCCGTTTTTGTGCAACAACCCGGAATCATAGAGCAGTCGTTATCTTGCCGGGCCGTAGTGAAAGTTATGTCAAATACCCGGAGGTGGCATTTGACTTTTATCACCTTGGTTACGACGTTTTTATCATTGACCATCGTGGACAGGGGCGATCAGGCAGGATGCTTGAAGATCCACAGAAAGGGCATGTAGAAAAATTTGATGACTATATTGATGACGTTGAAACGTTCATAGAAAGAGAAATTCTCCCTCGTTATTATTCTCACTGTTATGCGTTGGCTCATTCAATGGGCGCGGCAATATTAGGGGGATTCTTATTACGTCACAGTCAGATTTTTGATGCAGCGGCCCTTTGTGCTCCTATGTTTGGTATTAACTTACCAATGCCTCATTGGTTGGCTACTTTGCTGGTGAACCGGGCAGAAAGGCGACCGGCTAGACGAAATAACTACGCAATACTGACTGGAAAATGGCGACCGTTGCCCTATTTGATAAATCTTCTGACACACAGTTATGAACGTTATAGTCGCTATCTCCGTTATTACGCGGATTACCCGGAATTACGCATAGGCGGGCCGACATATCATTGGATGCGGGAAAGTATGCGGATCGGCAATATATTGATAGAAAAAGCAGGAAAAATTGAGACGCCACTGATGGTCTTAAAAGCCAGTGAAGATAAAGTCGTTAATAATCAGCAGCTACGGGCTTTTTGTGAATCACATCGGAAAGAGAGAGCTTTCATTGAAGGGCAGTCACCTTTGATTATTCAGGGGGCACATCATGAGATCCTATTTGAAAAAGATAAATTACGCAGCCAGGCACTCAATGCTATTTGTGACTTTTTTGACCAGAATTGATTCAATTAATAGGAACGATAACTATGTATCACATTGTTGCTTCAGATTTAGACGGTACTTTGCTGTCTCCTGATCACAAATTAACGTCTTACACCAAGGAAACCCTTAACTTACTCACAAACAAAGGCATTCATTTTATTTTTGCTACCGGCCGTCATCATGTGGATGTTTCCCAAATTCGCGATGGGCTTGGTATTGATGCCTATATGATCACCTCCAATGGGGCCAGGGTACATAATACCGCGGGTGAACTGGTTTTCAGCCATAACGTTGATCCTGATATTGTGAATGACTTGTGTCTGATGGAGTTTGATAACCCTGATATTCTGACCAATTATTACCGTCATGATGACTGGTATATGAATCGTGAAAGTCCTGAGCAGGAAGAATTTTTTCAGGAGTCAATATTTCATTATCGGCTTTTTGAGCGTGATAATTTTAAGACTGATGGTGTATGTAAAGTTTATTTTACCTGTGAAGATCATGATCTATTGCTCATATTGGAGGAATCTATCAACGCACGTTGGGGTGACAGGGTGAATGTCAGTTTCTCGTTACGTAATTGCCTGGAGGTCATGGCTGGTGGCGTTTCCAAAGGTCATGCCCTTGAACAGGTAGCTAAATCTATGGGCTATAAACTCAGTGATTGCATCGCTTTTGGTGATGGAATGAACGACCTGGAAATGCTGACGATGGCTGGTAAGGGCTGCATTATGCAGGATGCTCACCAACGTTTGAAAGATATCCTGCCAAATATGGACGTCATTGGTTCAAATGCTGATGATGCTGTTCCCTGCTATTTATGCAAAATGTATCAGGTTTAATTGCTCAGTCATAATTGAGCGCTATTGGTGCTCAGATTACTGACGAAGTGCTGATTATTTATCTGGCGCTTTATGTTAATCAAGTTCCGTTCGCCAAACGGAGCTTGCCGTCATGTTAAGAATATTCCTCCACGAAAACTTTTCTTGTTGAAAGGGCTTGCTTGAAGATCTTGTTTTTCACAATTATCTGATTCGTAAAATCGATACTGCCGTTGATTTCGGATTTATCCGTAGGGCTATTGCTTTGAGACAAAATCAGTATGGTTTTAAAATCTGAAAAAAGGGCAAGGGTATTACGAAGAAACAGATAAAAACTTTAATTATTAAAGGTAAAACAGAAATGATTAAGGATTTTTTTAAGTAGGTAAAAAAATCGGTGATATACTGACATTGAAAGAGAAAACATCAGGAAAAACGGATTTTAAATATATTAACAAGGTGACAAAATGACAGAGTTAACCAAAGAACAAGAATATGAGATTGTATCAAAATATTTAACAGGATTAACCACATTAAGAAAATTTGCTCAAACAAAAGATTTCGATTGGCTGAAAGAAGTTTACCAAAAACTAGAGATAATCGTTGACGAAAGCCGGGAATCCTCCAGATTAGCCAGATTAGAAATAGAAGAAAAAGAACAAAAACGTTTAGAAGTATTAAGAATTATTGAAGAAATGGGCTTTGATATTAATACCATTAACATACCTATTACCCTATCTGGTTTTAAACCTAAAAAATCAAATACAGGAAAAGGAAAACCGAGAAAACCTAAGTATCAGTTTAATGAAAATGGAGAGGTTAAATACTGGTCAGGAAACGGAAAAAGACCATTAGGTTTACAAAAACTGCTCAATGAAGGCCATTCATTAGATGAGTTTTTAATTAAAAAATAATAAAATCCTCGGAATGATAATTACTATACTCGCTGAGCCTGTATTTTAACATTTTTCGCTTTCTATTTTTGCTTGCATTTCCCTTTTGGGGAGATTGCAAGCTTCTTTTTATCGGTAATTAACTCAGTTATCTATCAGCCAAGGGTGAAAAAAATAGATCCTCGATTAATGCCAGATTTTTAAGAGATACAGGGTGACTAAAAGCGGGTTATTCCCTGCTATTTTTAATTCATTTATCAGAGATTATATACTCGGTTTATTTTGCATTTACCTAATTTGCTATGATTATTTAAGAGAGTGAATGAAGAAATATTAAAAATTTTGTATAAATGGTGGATTTAAATAAATACGACTTTTCAGAAAGAGAATTAATTGCATTTAATAAAAAATCATTAACCATTAATAGAAAATTGAGAATAAACCAGTATGCAAAATAATAGTATTTTACTAGGCTGGCATTTAAGCGGTTTCTCGTCATTATTGTATGAAGAAAACTATAAAAACAAAAAGGGGTGTTTTTATCTCATCAGATCATTTACTTGCTGATTTATGAAGACAAAATAAAGGGTGGTAACTTATTAAGATTACCGGTAAAACAACATCAGTAAAGATAAAAAGTGAGTATGATTGACGTTGATTAAACGTAAAACACGATATCCCCATGATGATTAAAATCAGGTGTTAAAAGTAGTAAAAAACCGTTAAAACTCTATACTGATTAAAATTATATAAAATAATAACATTTAAAGCTTTCCCATCATATATTTACCTAACCTGTTATAATCATTTAAAAGCACGAATGCAGAGATATTAAAACTTTTATATAAATAGTGGATTTAACTCAATAAATTTAAGTTTTCAAAAAGAGAGTTAATTGCATTTAATTGAAAACCATTAATAGTGAGTTGAGAAAAATCAGCATGTAAAAAATATTATCTGATCAAATGGGTATTTAAGCGATTTCTCGTTGTTATTTTATGAAGAAAACCTTAAAAATAATGCAATAAAAAAATGGATAAAACGGTTAATTTAGCAGGATTTAAGCCCTGAAAAAGGAAGTGATTATCTGAAAAAAACAGAAAATGGTGGCTTATTAAAATTGTTTAAGATTACGGGTAAAACAGCATCAGTAAAGATAAAAGGTGAGTATGATTAACGTTGGTTAAACATAGAACATGATATCCGATGATGATTAAACTTAATAAAAAGCAGGCATTAAAATCGGTAAAAACAACGTTGAAAACTTTATACTGATTAAAACCGTAAGTTAAAACAATGACTTTTAATAACAGTTTAAAGCCCGTCTGTCATAAAACACAGGGCGAACGAATTGTTGGGTTATCCGGTTGATGGCTTTCTGAGGAAGTTGATGGGCATAATTTACTTGACCGGGAGGAGCGCGGACGGTTGCCGGAAATGTCCTATGCCCAGTAAAATATTATCGACTCCGCGGATGAAGCATCTAGCTTTCCTGAATGGTCTACGTATCAATTCTGATGTCAGCTAAATCCAGTGCATTGATATCTTTCTCAATGATGGTCTTGATGTCGGCAAACTTCATTCGGAAAGATCTTCATCAGGGGGACCTAGGCGATCTAGTTCTGCCAAAATCAACGGAATCTGATCCTCTAAATCAGCGGGTCTTTTATCTTTACTCCACCAGATAAGGGGCCCACGGCGTTTATAATCCACCTTACTGACCGCTTCTTTGCCGTTTAATAAGAATTTCACCATAAAGGCGACTGCCAGTGCTTTATCATTGCCACTGCTTAAGAAAGCAAAGGAATAACTACTGACGTTAGGGATAAAACCACGCCCGATAAGTTGATTGTTCTCGTCCAGGCCGTAGACTTTGAGGAACAGAATATTAGTTTTTTCCAACATGCCTAATTGTGGATAACGGGCAGCATAGGCTTTACCTTTATACCAGGTGTAAAAGATCTGCCGTTCACGATCGATAATTAATGGTGCTTGTCTCTGCCAGAAAAAGATACAATAAACAAAAGGTGGAATAATCAGTAGGTAAAGCAGTAAAAATGTCATATCGGTTATTAAAATATCATTGCTATATTCATAAAAATTATAGCGATAGTGCAGGTATTTTTTTAGAGAAATTTCTTTATCATTACCGATATAACGGGCACCTTTCATATAATCCGGCAAATCATTGCGTAGATAAAATTTTTCACCACATTCTTTTTTGACTATATTAACCCAACGGTGAATGTATGCTTCACCACTTCTTCTCTCTCCGATAAACGCGTTAATATTTAGGATAAGACTACTGATAATTCCTAATGTAACCGGGATCAAGGCAATACTCCGGGCGCGGCGTTGAGTATTATGAATATGACATTCCTTATTATCAAGGTAGTCTAGTATTTCCACATGTTTGATAGTTTCTTCATCCTTAATATCCGGTGGTGCGGCCAGAAGTTCTTTTTCCCAGCAAGCCAGCCGTTTGGCTGGCAGTGGATGAATAGTGGGAAACCATTTTTTGAGTAGATTTTTTAATGTTGCGTTCATTCGGAAAGATCTTCATCAGGGGGACCTAAGCGATCCAATTCTGCCAAAATCAACGGAATTTGTGTGTCTAAATCAGCGGGTCTTTTATCTTTGTTCCACCAAATAAGCGGTCCACGGCGTTTATAATCCACTTTACTGACTGCTTCTTTGCCGTTTAATAAGAATTTCACCATAAAGGCGACTGCCAGCGCTTTATCATTGCCACTGCTTAAGAAAGCAAAGGAATAACTACTGACGTTAGGGATAAAGCCACGTCCAATAAGCTGATTGTTTTCGTCCAAGCCATAGACTTTGAGGAACAGAATATTAGTTTTTTCGGCCATGCCTACTTGTGGATAACGAGCAGCATAGGCTTTACCTTTATACCAGGTGTAAAAAATCTGTCGTTCACGATCGATAATTAATGGTGCCTGACGGTGTGAAAAAAATACGGCCCATACGAAAGGTGGAATAATCAGCAGATAGAGCAACAGGAAACCTATGTCGACTTTAAAAAAATAGTCACTGTATAGATAATAGTTATAGCGGTAATATAAATATTTTCTTAGGGAAATTTCTTTATCGTTACCAATATAACGGGCATTTTCCATATAATCAGGTAGG
This sequence comes from Photorhabdus stackebrandtii, assembly GCF_011189495.1. NCBI lineage: Bacteria > Pseudomonadati > Pseudomonadota > Gammaproteobacteria > Enterobacterales > Morganellaceae > Photorhabdus > Photorhabdus stackebrandtii. Next base: position 1,571 of record NZ_PUJV01000019.1, on the reverse strand, counting down.
TCATTACGTAGATAAAATTCTTCACCATATTCCTCTTTTACTAAATTGACCCATTGATGAATACCTCTCTCATCATTTTTACGGTCTTCGATAAATCCGTTAATATTTAGAATAAGACTACTAATAATCCCCAGTGTAACCGGGATCAAGGTAATACTCCGGCCACGGCGTTGGGTATTACGAATATGACATTCCTTATTATCAAGGTAGTCTAGTATTTCCACGTGTTTAATGGTTTCTTCATCTTTAATATCTGGTGGTGCCGCCAGAAGTTCTTTTTCCCAACTGGCCAGCCGTTTGGCTGGCAGTGGATGAATAGTAGGAAACCATTTTTTGAGTAAGTTTTTTAGGCGTTGCTTCATAGTGTGCGTTCTCCATCAAAACTACCCTTAATAGTATTTTCCTCTGTAGGTTTTTCTCCCCATAAATAGCGCAAAGGAGCGATAACATTGTCTGACTGCTGGTAATACCAATATAGCTTGCTGCGATAAGGGTTTACTTCGCGTCCTTCTGTCGTGACTATTTCCAATGTGGCTGTGTTGCCATTCAGAGTTAGCTTCGCCTGTTCTCGTGCGGCCTTGAATGTGGCATCGCGAAAAGTGTCCCGTGTATACTGGCGACGATTAATGGTAATAGTGATAATTTGTGCACCGAGATAGTATATTTCATTTTCTTTAACGAAAAGCCCATATATTTCCGAAACTCCCATTTGGAAGGCAGGTAAGGTAAAGTGGTAGGTCGTTTTTCTGTATTCCCTATGTATTTTCAATTGTGGCTGAATAAAGAGATTTAAAAACTCCTGGTTTTCGATAATAAAATGATTTTGGGTATCATTGTTCATTCTTCTTGCTGTTTTAAGTTGTTCTGATATTTCAGGTCTTCCTTTTTCTCCCCAAAAATCATATTTTTTCCCTGACCCCCAAAAACAGTTATTCAGCGTTTTCTCCAAATCTGACCAGGCACTGCTAGCCTGTACAATACTGCCTCCGATAAGCAAACTGGCCCCTACGATTATCGCAGTGAGTACGCCCCCAGTCAGGAAGGTGCCTGCGGCAGCCCCGATCCAGACCGCTGTGGTCAAAATAATATAACCTGTTCCTATTGCTACCTGACTATAACCTTCTACACTATTACCCACTTTGAATGCATTACTGGCATCATAGAAGGAGACCAACGCCCCTAAATAACCTGCGACACTGCCGGCAACCCGGGAGAATTGATTGACTACAGCCACATTGACAGAAGGCACTTTTATGTTGCTCATCAGTGCCCTGACTATCGGGGAATTCACTTTACTTGCCAGCGTCGAACCGAGGGAGGCCAAATCGGCACTCATACCAATCACCGCGGTACTAAAGCGCAGCAGGCTCATATAGGACGGTCCGGGCTGTAACGGGTTATTGCGGGCATATTCTGTCTGCATAGCCACATCCGCTAGGGTGAGAGCATTTAGAAACAGGCTGGTGCCGGTCAGTGAGGAGTCAAACAGTAAACCAATGGACGGTTTACCGGCACCGTCTAAGGTAAAAAGCTGAACCGGCGAGTCTGCAAGGGTCTTAACGGCGGGCAGG
>NZ_PUJV01000018.1:0-83601 GCF_011189495.1 Photorhabdus stackebrandtii | reverse complement strand
ATAATCAGAAAGGGAAAGAGAACCCGCTAAGACAGGTAAGTGCTGAGCGGTGACAAACTGACGTCCAGTATGAATAGAAGGTTCCCGTTTTCGAATGAATAAGGTCATAAAAGATCTGCGCTTAAAAGAAGTACGCAGATCTTAACGGATAACACGCGCCTTTTGCGACACCCTCTTTACGGCGGGGAGCAGTCACTGCGTTTATGCCCTGCTGTTTGATATTTAATGCGACATTTATGTCTCTATCATGTTCAATACCGCATTCAGGGCAGTGCCAGAAACGCACTTTTAAGGGCATTTCGGCATCTTGTCACCGCAGCAATGACACGTTTTCGAATTGGCGTACATTGATCGAGCCTGACGATATACATGCCTTTCTATTTACGTCGTACATTTCTGCTGCCTGTAAAACGACTTACTAAAACATGCTATTAATGCAATTCAATAATCACTCATCCAAAATATTTCACTAATCCTGTAATACCTGATTATATTAAGATAGGATTGAAGTCCTGCCAATATCACCACTAAACAAAGATTCAAATACGATAAATCCGTTTATCGTATTCCTTTTATATCACTGATAAATTTCAATATTTAACTACTCAAGGAAAGTGTTAAGTTAAATTTCGCAAATAAAACCACCTATCATATAAGTATAAAAATAACAGTAACAATAAGGAAACAATAGAATGACAACAAAAACCGTATATATAAACCCCGGTCAATCCTTTGAGATTTACACACATGGAAATATCCTATTTCCCACTCACTACCCTGAGGCAATTATTAAAAACAACAGCCTGGCACCAATTAGGGCTGTAAATTACTGGGCTGCTCCAATCGGAGATTATAATCAATATACCTATATTGAAGTCTACCCCGGAGAAACTAAAACACTCACAGCACCGATTAATGCTATTTATTTCTATAGAATTGTAATCATCAATCTCAGCGATAGTATAACCGCAGAAATCGAAGTTACATCGCAGATATGGAACTGGGGCTAACCTCTGACCAGGTCGTGTCCCTCAACAATAATTGGCAATATTATTAAGGGGCACGGCCGAATATCACTAACACTGCAAGCATGACCAAATAGTTCATATTATAAATAGAACCATTATTGGTGGTAATAACTCAATCAATCAATTTATTGCTAAGAATAACAGCATCGAAATCATTATTACGCGTCAACCACAGAGAAAGTGCTTTCAACGAATCGGGGGTGAATTCGTCGCAACGCGCGGTGATTTCTGCCGGTGTCAGCCAGCATACATCATCAATTTCCGCTTCCTGTAAAGCAAATGGGCCATGACTGATGCAACTGAATAATGCGCCATAGATACGGCAATTCTGTTCCTCATAATAAAAACTACCGTGCTCGGCAAAAGGAACGCCTGCGATACCCAATTCTTCTTCTGCTTCGCGCCGGGCTGCATCCAACATATTTTCACCCGCCAGAGCAACGCCTCCTGCGGTCGCATCCAATTTTCCCGGATAAAAATCTTTAGTTTCTGTACGATGCTGAACCAGAATTTTTCCCATACCATTATGAACTACGATATAAGTGGCACGGTGCCGTAAACACTGGGCGCGCATCTGTTGACGTGTAGCCTGAGCAATGACTTCATTGTCTTCATTGACAATATCGATCCACTCAACACCCTCTGTATTCTCTTGTTCCATCTTTAAAAAACCTTTTTTATTAGCAAGAAATTGCAAGTCTATAGAATGGTTAACCTATTCAAAATCACCAAATTGATAGCGGCTCTACGAAGTTATTCGTTTCGGACGCTTCATGCAACCCTTTGACTGAACCCAAAATAGGGCACCTGATAAACCGTAATGCGATCAAATTCTTACCAGCAGTGATAACGGGGTTGATTACCTGCACCTTATCAACTTCAAAAACCAGAAAAGAGGGGCTAATTCATTTATGCCCCTCATTATGCCAGCATTATTTTACAGTGATCTATCATTTGGCTATTAATATCAATTCACCCATCGGGGTACTCAACCCATTCATCTTTTCCGTTAATTATAGTCACTTTCGGTATATTCATATGGATCCGTTTAATCTCAGTACCTTATATGGCTTAATACTTACGTAAACCCGATACTAATGTTACTAACAAGCATTTTCTCATATTTATCACATCCAATCCTCTCCAATCAGTACAAAATTATCCGTATAGCGTTTTAAAGCCAGATTACCCCATTTATTTTGTTTAGTATAAATAAGCGCTTGTGTTAACTGGTCGTCCATATGTAAAAACAGGGTATTACGTTGCCGAATATCAGGAACAACATCAGATCTTTCCGCCATTGTTCTTTCAAAGAATCGTTCCTTATCCCGATAAAAATGATATTTCCTCGGTTCAACTAACTCTGCAATTCGATCACCAATGTAATGAATATATTTAAACATACGGTGATCAGGCAGACTCAAGGCATCTTTTAACTTCGGGTTGTCATTACGTGGAAACCATTTAGCCCTATCTGCTTCGCTTATACGTTTAAAAAATTCTTTCTGAACCTCTAATATCTCCTTCATCTTATCTTCCGTTTCATGATTCAGTGATGGGATTAAATATAATTTTACGTCGACAGGTAATATATCACTAAGCTGTATAAAGTTATTTGAATCACTCTTTTTTAAAGCTTCAATAATCAGATTAGCTTTATAAAAGTGAACTATTTTTCCATGATGCAAGAAAACTTCATCACCTTTTGTCAAACCTAACAATTCAATAGTGCTGAATAAATAGCCCAGAGGCCCCCAATAATCATAAAGCCAGTTATCCAGGTCTTTTTCCGGGGGCGCAGAGGGAACCAAATCGTTTTCATTCAGATGGCGGTAATGCGTAATATCTTCCAGTTCTTGTACCGCACTGCGGGTTAATGTCCGCGGCATCCCATAACTGTACAAACAAGGATGATATTTTTTCAGTTGCGCGCTGTGTAACAACCCCAGAGCACCACCTAAACTATGCCCACAGACAAATAAGTTGCGGTTTTTAGCCAAATCAATAATTTTATCAGACATACTTTTATCAGAACCGGGAACTTTTAATTTGCCAATAAGATTAAATGCTTCCCAAAACCCCTTATGGACTTTACCATTCTCGACAAAACCACTACATACGCCGCCTTGACCACAGCCCAGTTTCAATGGCTGGTACATAATATCAGTGATGGCATTATCTATACTGGCCGTTCCCCGCCAACTGACAATAATGTCTTGTTGATTAGATGCATAAAATAGCTCAGTGTCTCCTAATGGGTTTTCACTCGCTTTTGAATCAATAAATACAACATCAGTATAACGTTCACGAAATGGCACATCATATACAATCGGAGAACGCGCTATTTTTTCTATTTTATTGGGTAATTGGGATATATCCAGCATCTGCCGGTTAAAAAAATGGGTGATAGAACCGGCTACATCAACATTATTATTAGAATATGACAGCACTCCCATTAACGCCAAGTTATAAGCATTCACCAAAGAGTAATCAAGCTGATGATGTAACAATAATACCCAGGCTCGGAACGGACACACTTCCAGAACATACCGGCAGTTTATTGAGGGAACTCCAAAACCTTTCGGTACCGGGTCTGGGAAATGATAGTGTGGTGGTTTATCCTCTTTCCATTTATCAATCACAGGTAAGCCATCACTTATCTGACCGATGGTTACATAACGATATTGATGACCTTCTGCTTTGGTTTTCGATTTAACTACCGATATATTGACATCACGCTTTTCTCGTAATGGGCGCTGTTCCATTTCATCAGCTAATGGTTGAGCGCTGATATATAACGTTACTGGATCCGGCGACAAACTTTCTTCCCTAAGTAATCCTTGATCATTAGTTACTCCTTTACGTTCATCTCGCGGCTCCCCCTGGCTTATCAGGCGATAAGGCATATTAACTAATGGATTACCTTGTTCATCAACAAGTTGGAACTCCACCCAATGTTCCATAATTTTTTGACCATCAATAGAGTCTCGTGGGCATAATTCGCTCATAATTATTATTTTCCTTTTTTATGCTGAGAAAGTAATACAACGCTTATTATCAGTTCGATACATTAATAATAGTGGGAGAGAAAATTCATTCTCTCAAGCGTAATATCATAATAAAATTCAACAAATGCCAAATGAATATAATTATGAAAAACCACAGGGCAAAAAATGAGAAAACAGGAAAAATCCAATTTATTTAATTACTTTGATTAATAAGCATCAAACCTAAAAAATAAAAATCCAAGCATTAATTAACTTAACAAAAATTTATTTCCACAATAATAAAAAAATAACATATTGAATAACATGTAAAAACATTTATCACTCTAACTGTCATGATGAATCGTTAAATTTTATTTAAATGAACCAAATAATAAAAACATTCCATTCACTTAAAATAAAAATAAAAACTTAATGGTAATATACTATAAACTTATTATTGATATAAATATCATATCAATTATTTAGAATATATTCTCATTTAAACATTATTCAAAAGAATAAAAAAACATGCAGTTTATTGGTTTTCTCAATACCTGGCCTATTCACTCAATCTACGAGGATTTGGGGCAAGCATAGCCTAACGCGGTGATAAGGTTGACCACGCTACCTTATCCCGCTACAGCAATTCATAAAATATGGTATTGTTTTGTTAACGCAACAGAACCCATTTATCTGATTAATTTTTACAATATCATCGTCTGTTTTTGATAGACGATCCTGTGCTTCGACCACATAATTTGGACAATATTTTAGTCGTACTCAATTATTTTTATGAGATTTATTGATGTCCAAATTAGAGAAATTATGTGCAGATTTTGCCGCTCAGACTAACATTATGTTGAACCTTTCTACCGGCGCAGCGCAATTGAATATTAGTGATTATGGCCCCTGGTGGATAGAGGTGGACTCAACGGGATCTATGCTGACTTTCCATCATACAGTCACTCCATTTGTTGAGAATGATGCGGAATTTTGGCTCTCACTAAACAGTAATATCAATATACTTGGAGGAGCATGGCTCGCATTACATCAGCCAACACGAACTATTCGTCTCTGCTTGCTTCAAGATATAACACGAATCGACTCTACTGATTTGGTTAATATTTTGGGAAATCTTCAAAAAATAAGAGCTGAGCTACCTTTTCCTGAAATTAAGCACACCACCTCAGCATCAACCCACGATATTTTAGTTTGATATGTTTTTTTAGAGAATAAATTCAAAAAACTCACAGAAGAAAAAAATAAAATAATGGAGAGAAAGTATGTTTAATCTTTCAATACAGAGCGCCAACACCAGGATTGATATTAATCATAATGAGTTGTCTCAAGCGACTTCAACAGATAAAACTTGTCACTGTTGCGAACCGTTGCTAAATAATACCATTGATAATCCACTTACCGCACCAACCTCTGTTATCACACAATGGAATGAAAAATCCGTCGTAACCAACAAACAAATTGAAGCTAACATTTCCCGTTTAGCCAGCGAAAGTACTGCCGCCCATAAAACGGTTGATTCTCTCTTATCTAACTTGGTAAAACTTTTCGTTCGGGTGGAGGGTAATGAATTAACCGCAATCACTAAAATGCTTAATGCCTATACCGGAGATAAACCCGGATTCAGTATATTAGGTCAGCTTGGTGCGGGTGGATTTACCCGAATCATGAGCGAAGCACAACAAAGCGGTGTGAGGCCTGATAGGGCAAATACAGAACCTCTGACATTGAGGGAGAAAGCCACTGCTTACTATGATCTTACTAACTCAGCTTATTTCCGGGATACTCTGGAGAAGATCTATTCATCACCTGAATTGAAATCAGAATTCAAGGATATAATTGATATTGGTTACCTGGAAAGTAAAAACTTTGCACCTGCCCGAGGTTCCACTAAAGAAAATCCCTTACCTGATCAGTTGGCTCTCTACACTTTTAAAAATGAAAATAAATTTAATGCCTCTGAAAACTCCGAATTATATCAGGTGACAAAACAGGAAAAAGGGAAAGAAGTTATAAGTAATCCTGCTCTGGCTGGCAATAGCCTGACAAAAGTCCAGAATGATTTCAGAACACCCGCGCCTGATAAGGATAGTGTCTGGTCATCTGCCGCTTCACTTGAAGCCGATAATCGTCTGACCAATCGGGAGTTGGAATTTGCCCGTTTAAACCCCCGCAACCGGCTGGACAGAACTGACTATCAGTTTGGTCAATCAGGCCCCATCAAAGCACATCAAGAATTAGCGAAGGAAAACATTATAGTACAACGTGGTAATGGTTTTGCTGTCTGGAATGTGAAAGAAAATACAGGATTTTCTAAGGATACAGCCTTACACAATTTGCCAACTGTCGCTGCACCTTCAGGCACCACGGATCGTTTTATTACTGCGGCCAGGTTATTGGGCACGGGACTGAAAAATGATCTTTCTTTAGGTACTCCTGCTAACGGGGAATCACCGGAGCAGTCAATTCAGCGAGGGGAGCGGGAAATGAAAGAGCTAACCCGATGGCTGGCAACAGGTTATCTGGTTGATGATAATCACCATTCTATGATCGAAGTTAATTTAGGGGCGGCTAACCACGGTTTAGAGTCTCAATGGGGATTGAATCTCTATACCGAACCTTTCTCTTCTCCTATACATGCCAAGGGATTTAGCATATCCAGCCAGGAAATATTGGCAGAATTAGAAAATCGTGAGGATGTCCGCACAGATTACTCTACTTTCAAGAAAGATCTGTACGGTGGAAGTCGGGCAGTTGTTAACGCAAATGGCAGTATAAGAACGAATTCCAGATAACCATTCTTTTTTGCCACTTCATCTGATGATTCATGACCGGGGGAGTTGTTATCGGTTAAACTCACCCCCGGAAATACAGATGATCGTCAGCCAGTGCGGGAATTATCAAGAGTCTGAATTAGATGTTCTTAAATAGATCTAAGGTAATATAATATGTAATGCAATTTTATGTTCCACTGGAGGTTCTATGATCGACCTGTATTATGCCCCAACGCCAAATGGTCACAAAATCACGCTCTTTCTTGAAGAGACTGGCCTTCCTTACAACATTTACCGAATTGATATTGGTGCTGGAGATCAATTTAAACCTGAATTTCTTGCAATTTCTCCTAACAATAAAATTCCAGCTATTGTTGATCAACAACCCACCGATGGTGGCAAACCTGTTGCCATTTTTGAATCTGGCGCCATTTTGACTTATCTGGCAGAGAAAACGGGTAAGTTACTCAGCAAAGATATGCGTGAACGTATTCAAAGCCTGCAATGGCTGTTTTGGCAAATTGGCGGCTTTGGCCCAATGCTGGGACAAAATCACCATTTTAGTCACTTTGCGCCTGAGAAAGTCCCTTACGCGATTAATCGTTATCAAGAAGAAACACAACGCTTATATAAAGTTCTGAATACTCAATTGGAAAAAACATCCTATCTGGGTGGTCAGGAATACAGTATCGCTGATATCTCAACTTATCCGTGGGTTCGTGCCTATGAGCGTCAAAATATTGATCTGAGCGATTATCCAGCAGTGCAAAAATGGTTTGATACGATTAGCCAACGCTACGCTACCCAAATAGCCTACAGTAAAGCTTGATACCTGTCTGCGGGGTAACTATTTCCCCGCAAAACTTAATCCGGCTAACAGATGACTGTATTTTAAATCATCAGCTTTGATATCCCTGCTATAGTTTCTATATAAACTTAAGTTATAGGAGTGGCATATGCGTATTTTAATCACCGGAGGAACAGGCTTGATTGGTAGCCGTCTGGTTTTCCAGCTTCTTTCCCTATCCCATTCCATCACCATTCTGAGCCGCTCACCACAAAAAGTGTATTCTCTGTTCAGTAAACAAGCTGAATGCTGGACCACTCTGAAAGATAAAACGGACCTCAATGATTTTGATGCCGTTATTAATCTTGCTGGCGAACCCATAGCAAATAAACCTTGGACTTCCGCGCAAAAAGAAAAGCTGTGCCAGAGCCGCTGGACATTGACAGAACAACTCAGCAAGTTAATTAATGCCAGTCAGACACCACCAGAAGTCTTTATTTCCGGCTCTGCGGTGGGCTATTACGGCGATCAGAATCAAGCAGTTGTGACAGAACATGAGCCACCCAATGATGAATTTACTCATCAACTCTGCAAACGATGGGAACAACTTGCATTACAAGCTGCCAGTGATAAAACCCGTGTTTGTCTTTTGCGTACCGGCGTTGTATTGGCAAAAAACGGTGGAGCACTGAAAAAAATGTTACCGCTTTTCCGTCTTGGGCTTGGTGGCCCTATGGGTAGCGGAAAGCAGTATCTGCCCTGGATCCATATTGATGATATGGTAAATGGTATCTATTACCTGTTGAGGACGCCCGGTTTGAGTGGTCCTTTTAATATCACCGCCCCTTATCCGGTGCATAATGATCAGTTTGCCGCAACACTCGGAGAAGTATTGAACCGCCCTGCAATTATTCGCATACCTGCTTTTGTGCTGAAATTACTCATGGGAGAAGCTGCGGCATTGGTACTGGGAGGACAGCAGGCAATACCGCATAAACTGGAACAAGCTGGTTTTGGCTTCCGCTATTTTCAGCTAAAAGAAGCTTTTGAAGACCTGCTACACACTAAATCTCAACACCTTTAGCGCCTTGCCAACGGGTAAATAGATCATGAGGTAGCTCGATATCAAACTGATCGAGCACCCGATTAACCGTCTGGTCAATAATATCCTGAATCTGTTCAGGCCGATGATAAAATGCAGGCACTGGCGGCATAATCACCGCCCCTATTTCTGCCGCCTGAGTCATCAACCTGAGATGCCCCAAATGCAATGGCGTTTCTCTCACACCAAGCACCAGCTTACGGCTTTCTTTCAATACAACATCGGCCGCTCTGGTCACTAACCCATCGGTATAGCTGTGAACAATACCTGAAAGGGTTTTCATTGAACACGGCAAAATGACCATACCCGAAGTTTTGAACGAACCAGAAGAGATAGCAGCGGCGATATCTCTGTGGTCATACACGACATCAGCCAGCGCCTGCACATCCCGTAAACTATAATCTGTTTCAAGCGCCAGTGTCTGGCGAGCGGACTGACTGATAACCAGATGTGTTTCTACGCCTTCAACTGGCTGTAAAACTTGCAGTAGCCTGACGCCATAAATAGCCCCACTTGCTCCTGTAAGCCCCACGATCAATCTTTTCATTTTTTCCTCGTACTGACACTGGGCAGCGATTTTAAATCTGAAGGTCATCAACCTTCATTATAGATATCCAGGTTTTCGATTTCGTTCTGATTATTCAATGTCATTTCATCGTCTTTACGCAGATTTTCCAGGTAATAGAGATAAGTCTGGTCAATGTCTTTGGTGACATAAATGCCATTGAATACTGAACATTCAAACTCTTCAATATCGGGGTTTTCTTCACGAACGGCATCAATCAGATCCGTTAAATCTTGGAATATCAACGCATCTGCACCAATAAGCTGACGAATTTCATCAACTTCACGTCCATGAGCGATCAATTCATTTGCATTTGGCATATCAATGCCATAAACATTCGGGAAACGCACTTCGGGGGCCGCAGAAGCAAAATAAACCCTCTTCGCTCCCGCTTCACGAGCCATTTCAACAATTTGTTCTGATGTTGTACCACGAACAATAGAATCATCCACCAACAGCACATTTTTATCGCGGAATTCCGCACGATTAGCATTCAGTTTACGGCGGACTGATTTCCGGCGCTCCTGTTGACCCGGCATAATAAATGTCCGACCAACATAACGGTTTTTCACAAACCCCTGACGGTAGGGTTTACCCAGTATACGGGCAATTTCCAGCGCAATATCGCAGGAAGTTTCAGGAATAGGAATAACCACATCAATATGCAGGTCTTCCCATTCACGGGCAATTTTCGTCCCCAGCTTATGCCCCATCCGCACACGGGCGTTATAAACCGAAACCTTATCAATAAAGGAGTCTGGACGGGCAAAATAGACAAATTCAAACAAACAAGGAGTCAGAGAAGGATTTTCAGCACACTGGCGGGTAAATAACTGACCTTTCTCAGTGATATAAACCGCTTCACCCGATGCAACATCCCGCAGGAATTCAAAACCCAGTGTATCCAATGCAACACTTTCAGAAGCGACCATATATTCATTACGGCCATCATTCAGGGTACGCTTGCCTAACACCAACGGACGTATACCATGTGGATCACGGAAAGCAACTAACCCATGACCGATAATCATCGCAATACAGGCATAAGCACCACGAACCTGTTTATGCATTGCCGCTATCGCGGCAAAAATATTGTCAGGTTCCAACGGATAATACTGGAAACGATCCAATTCATTAGCAAAAATATTGAGCAAAATCTCGGAATCTGACGTGGTATTCACATGGCGACGGGCATTTTCAAACAACATTCTTTTTAATTCATGCGCATTCGTCAAATTACCATTGTGTGTCAATGTAATACCAAATGGAGAGTTCACATAAAACGGCTGGGCTTCCGATGCACTGGAGCTGCCCGCAGTCGGATAGCGAACATGACCAATCCCAATCGTTCCCTGTAAACGCAGCATATGCCGGGTTTCAAACACATCTCTCACTAAACCATTGGCTTTGCGTAAACGAAACCCATTGTTACCATCAATAGTAGCAATGCCAGCAGCATCTTGCCCACGGTGCTGAAGCACCGTCAACGCATCATAAATCGACTGGTTAACCGGTGTAAAACCGACGATACCAACAATACCGCACATGTAGTTTTTCCTCATCAGCCAAGCGGAGAGGTATATTTCTCCGGCAGGAAACTTGACGCATTTTGCAGGTAGTCAAAGAACCACCTGATGATATGACTGAACTGTGGGATCAATTGTGACTGCTTCCAGTCATCACTTTGAGACAATGGTGTGAATGTATCCAGAAAAAACAGAATAGCAGCAACAATCAGCACACCACGTAATGCCCCAAAGCAGACCCCGAGTACCCGATCAGTACCAGATAATCCTGTCCGTTGCACAAGAGAACCTATCACATAGTTCACCACAGAACCGACAATCAACGTCGCAATAAACAGAAGCGCAATGGCGATTCCGTTACGCACCAGCTCATCTTCAAAACGGGTAAAATAGACCGCTAAGTAAGAGTAGAAGTGGCTTGCCACAAAGAAAGCACATCCCCAGGTGACCAGTGACAACGCCTCACGAATAAACCCACGAATCAGGCTAACCAATGCCGAGAAACCAATAATGGCAATAATAACGTAATCAATCCAAACCATATTTTAATTCCAAAATAGACGCCCCGGCATCCGTTTCAGACGCATTTTAACAGAAAACGAAAACGTTTGCGTAGCAGATTTCCTATTCCGCCGAAAATAATTAGCGGCGATACAGGAAACGCATTATCGCCGCAGTCACTTAATATTTACGACTTGATTTCATCACAGTTACCTCATTCGTCACATAGGCATCGTCAGCTTTATTACGGCCTATAACTTCTTACCTGCCCTTGTAATCCTGTCAGACTTTTCAGTTCTGATAATGCCGAATCGAGTTGTTGTTTAGAAGCATTCGGACCGACATATATCCTGGTTAACTGCCCATTCACCGGAGATGAAGGTACCGTATAGACCTGATAACCCGACAAACGCAGTCTGGCAACGATTTCATCCACCTTTCCCGCGTTTTTCAAGGCACCCAGTTGTACGATATATGCTTGTCCTTGCGGTGCTTTTTCAACTGGTTTAACCTCAGGCTTCGGTTCCGGTTTAATCTCTGGTTTAGCCGGCACTGTCTGCTTAATGTCCGGTTTTTGTTCAGGCTTAATCTGTGGTTGAGGTTTGACTTCTGGCTGAACAGCAGGAGGTGCTATCAGTGCGGTCGACGATGGAGCTGTCACCAATGGTATTTCTGGCTGCTCCAGTGTTTCCGGCAGCAATGCCTCTGTCTCATCTTCCAGAGGCATTGATAATATTGGCGAATTAAGGGGAGGAATAGATTCAATTTCTTGCTCATCCCCAGGCTTCGGAACCAGGGGAATTGATGCAAACTTATCTTCGTTATATTTCTTGTTGCCGTCCAACAATGCAGGCAGCACAATAACACCCAGTGCAACCAATACAATTGTGCCGACCAAACGATTTTGAAATTTACTTGCCACTTCGCTTCTCCCTGTCCAGAGCCTCCATGACATGCGCTACTGTGTGAAATGAACCACAAACGACAACAATATCCTGTTCATCAGCGTCTGCCATTGCCTGATACCAGGCATTTTCCACATCAGTAAATACCCGTGGCTGTTCAAGATGCTCAGCCAATATCTGTGCATCTGCACCACGCAATTCAGTCAACGGAGCGCAATACCACTCATTAATTTGCTGTGACAGGCAAGCCAGTGTGCCGGCAATATCTTTATCGCCAAGCATACCCACTACACCCAGAATTTTGCTGCCCGGTTGACGGGGCAACAGGGCTAATTTCTGTACCAAATAAGCCGCGGCATGTGGGTTATGCGCCACATCCAGAATCAACAACGGCTTTTCATGAACTATTTGGAAACGCCCAGGCAACTGCGCATTTTGCAGCCCCTGATGGATGGCATTTTCATTAATAGCCTGGCTGACTTTATCTCCCTGTCGTAACAGGCAACAAATAACACCCATTGCGGTTGCAGCATTCATCAGAGGAACATTTGGCAAAGGCAGATGACTAAATAGCCTATCATCAGATTGCCAATGCCAATCTTTCTCCTGTTGAGAAAATCGCCAGTCAATACCACAGCGGAACAACTTGGCCCCCAATTCATCGGCGACTTCTGCAATAGAAGATGGCATATCCGGCTCACCAACCACGGCAAAACGATCTTTGCGGAAAATACCCGCTTTCTCACGACCAATATGTTCGCGATCAGCCCCCAACCAATCAATATGATCGAGTGCAATACTGGTAACGGCTGCAATATCGGCATCCACAATATTAGTCGCATCCAGCCGTCCACCTAAACCGACTTCTAAGATGACGACATCCAGACAAGCTTCTTTAAACAGTTGCAGAGCCGCTAATGTGCCATACTCAAAATAGGTCAGTGAAATACCACCACGACGGGATTCAATCTCCGCAAATACACGACAGAATTCCTGTTCAGGTAACTCTTTACCCTGAATACGAACTCTTTCAGTATAACGTACAAGATGCGGAGAGCTGTAAACCCCCACTCTCAGCCCAGCCGCCAGCAGAACAGATTCAATAGTGCAACAGGTGGTGCCTTTACCATTAGTGCCGGATACAGTTATCACCTTAGGTGCAGGATTAACCAGATCCAAGGTTCGAGCTAATTTACCTACACGCTCAAGCCCCATATCAATAGCTTTAGTATGCAGATTTTCAAGATAAGAAAGCCACGTCGTCAGTGACGACGTGGCTTGAAGGATTTGTAAAGTATCAGACATCTTCTTTATTAGTATTTATTTGAATATCCGCCTCAACATCAACGGGTTCTGCCACAAATTCAGCAACAATGGGTTTAGTACCGGGTTGCGGCTGATAAGTCAGTTTAGAAAGCAAACTGGCAAGTGTGTCTCGTATTTCAGGACGACGAACAATCATGTCAATCGCCCCCTTTTCCAGCAAAAACTCACTGCGTTGGAAACCTGGCGGCAATTTCTCGCGTACTGTCTGCTCAATAACACGTGGGCCAGCAAAGCCAATCAATGCATTCGGTTCAGCAATATTGATATCGCCCAACATTGCCAAACTCGCTGAAACACCGCCCATTGTCGGGTCAGTCATCACTGAGATATAAGGCAAACCACGCTCCTGCATTTTTGCCAAAGCAGCACTGGTTTTCGCCATCTGCATCAATGACATCAGCGCTTCTTGCATACGGGCGCCACCACTCGAAGAAAAACAGACCAGAGGACAATTGTCTTCCAGCGCCTGTTCTACCGCACGAACAAAACGGGCACCAACAACAGAAGCCATTGACCCCGCCATAAACGCAAATTCAAAAGCAGCGGCAACAACCGGCATACCATTTAACGTGCCTTTCATCACGATCAGTGCATCTTTCTCTTCAGTTTGCTTTTGTGCTGCCGATATGCGGTCTTTATACTTTTTAGAATCGCGGAATTTCAGAATATCTTTCGGCTCTAATTCCTCCCCTAATTCAGTTTTTGTTCCTTCATCAAGGAGAGTCTCCAGCCGAGTACGCGCCGAAATACGCATGTGATGATCACATTTAGGACAAACTTCAAGATTGCGCTCTAACTCAGCACGGTAGAGCACCTGACTGCAACTATCACATTTAGTCCAAACCCCTTCTGGGATATTTGCCTTACGACTTTGGATAATGTTGCTTTTATTAAGAATTTTTTCAATCCAGCTCATTGAATGATCTTTCCGTCTGAATCTGGCTTATGCCAGTTTTGTTATGTGTGCCATTAAACCACAATGCTATGACAGTGTGGATAAAAAACTGCTCAAACCTGTTACGGGTTATTGGTTTTCTGTTTCATCGCCGCACGACGGTGACGCCAGATTTCAATCACTCCGGGCAGGATTGAGATAAAGATGATAGCAACAATCAACAGTTTCAAATTCTGTTGTACCATTGACATATCACCGAATATATAACCAGCATAGGTGAATAACAGTACCCAAACCAGTGCGCCAATCACGTTATAAGCCGCAAAATGACGATAAGACATTTTCCCCATACCTGCAACGAATGGTGCAAATGTTCTGATAATGGGTACAAATCGCGCTAAAATAATGGCCTTCCCACCATGTTTTTCATAAAACTCATGTGTTTTATCCAGATAACTCCGGCGGAAAATTTTCGAATCCGGGTTGGTAAATAATCTTTCACCAAAGACACGACCAATAGCATAGTTCACCGCATCGCCAATAATGGCCGCAATAATCATCAATACCACCATGATATGCACATTCAGATCATTTGAATCCAAAGCCGCTAAAGCACCCGCAACAAATAGAAGCGAATCTCCCGGCAGAAATGGAGTCACCACTAATCCTGTTTCACAAAACAGAATCAGGAACAGAATGCCATACACCCAATGACCATATTGTGCGACAAGTTCAGCTAAATGAATGTCAACATGGAGAATGAAATCAATAATAAATTTAGCAAAATCAACGAAATGTGTCAGATATTCCATAATATTCCCCGTGATACCAAAACATCCTTGTCGGCAACCAAAATGTTAAATCAGATCATCTGCCAGAAACAGAGGCCCCATAACCGATCCCGGCAAACCAAACTGCGCTGGATAATCAACGGCAACCAGATATAATCCTGCCGCTTTGGCCGTCGCAGCGGCTTTCGTCCGGTCTTTTACCGCAAGCAATTGAGCCATCCAGTTAATATCCTGATTCCCACAACCAATTTCCATCAGGCTACCGACAATATTACGCACCATATGATGCACAAAAGCGTTGGCTTTAATATCTATTACGACGTAATACCCGTAACGGTTGACATTAATATGCATCACATTACGCCAGGGTGTTTTGGATTGGCATTGAACCGCACGGAAAGAGGTAAAATCATTTTCCCCCAACAAACACTGCGCGGCCTGATGCATCCGCTTTTCATCCAATGGATAATGAAAATGTGTCACGCCACAGGCCAGTACTGCCGGACGATAACGATGATTAAAAATAATATAACGATATCGCCGGGCAGTCGCGCTGAAACGGGCATGGAAATCCTCATTCACGGTTTTTACCCAACGAACAGCAATATCCGGTGGTAAATGTGCGTTCACTCCCATTGTCCACGCCGCATCCTTGCGCTGCACAGACGTTTCAAAATGAACGACTTGCCCTGTTGCATGTACTCCAGCATCGGTCCGGCCGGCACAAAATACCGATATGGGTTCATTAGCGACTTTTGATAACGCTTCCTCAAGACACCCCTGAACACTTTTCACTTCCTGCTGGCGCTGCCAACCATAATACCGGCTGCCATCGTACTCAATGCCCAATGCAATTTTCATTTTTGAACCTGGCACAGATGCTGTTTGTTCTGTACCAAACATCAGTAAAATTGCTCCTGAATCAGTTTTTCCGCAGTCTCAACCGCCATCAGCGCACCACCAAACCGAATATTGTCGGCTACAGACCAGAATTGTAATACTTCCGGCATACCATAATCATTGCGCAGACAGCCAATACTCAGCAAATCATTACCAGATGCATCTGTCACCTGGGTCGGATAATCGCCTTCCGCTGAAACGTTAATATCAACCATCCGCTCTAATTCTTCACGGGCCTCTTCCACACCAACCGGACGCAATGTTTCCAAATGGACTACCTGAGCATTACCATAAAAAACAGAAGACTGAACGCAACTCACTGAAATTGGCAATCCTTCATCTTGTAAAACTTTGCGTATCTGATCTACAACGCGGCGCTCTTCACCCACTGAACCTTCAGCATCTGTCAGCAGCGGCAAAAGATTAAACGCCAGTTGTTTGCTAAAACGACCCGGTTCTGGTGGGATACCATTAAGTAAACGAGCGCTCTGCCCGGCCAATTCATCAACCGCCGCTTTGCCATGAACGGAAACAGAGAGCAAATTGGTCAAATGTAAGCGTGCAATTCCTGCGGCATCAACCAACGGTTTAATCGCTGTCAGCACCTGACTGGTCATACAATCTGCCAAAGCGACAATATTACGGTTACGATAATCCGCCAACGCATGAGGATTCACACCCGGGACAACCAAGGGAACATCCGGCTCCATAGCAAACAATCCGCTGCTATCAAGCACCAAACAACCTGCTTCTGCCGCTTGTTCAGCATACTGTGCCGTGGCTTCTATTCCGGCGACAAAAAAAGCGAGTTGTATTTGTGACCAGTCAAAATCAACGACATCACGGACAATTAACGTTTTGCCATTAAAACGCAAGTTTTCACCGGCACTATGTTCACTGGCAAGAGGATACAGTTCACCAACGGGAAACTGACGCTCCTGTAATAACGCCAGTATCGCTTCACCTACCGCACCTGTCGCACCCAACAGGGCAATATTCCATCCTTCCGACATGTTGGTTTTCTCCACCTTATCTTTCTGACATGCAGATATATGCCTGCACGGATTACATCAGTTCTGTACTGAAACCAAGAGCGGCTAACAACTTAGCACTCTCTCTGTTATCACAACACACGGTCAGGGATGACCATTCCCGGCGTTCCAGATAATTTTTACGCAGAAGATCAAATTGTCCTTTCTGACCGGCAACCTGCCGTAACGGGGTATCATCACGGCGCACATCATACACTAAATGTATCAGTCGCTTTAATGTGCTTTGAGTCACATTTCCATGCAGAGTAACCCGGCTGAAATCAGGCTCAGGCAACAGCTCAGATAAGGCAACTTTACGGGGTTGATCAAGGAATCCACAATAAGCCTCAAATACCTGTGTAGTGCCGCGTGCCTTACCTTCGAGGGTATAACCCGCGATATGCGGAGTACCTATATCGACTAATTCCAGCAATGGCAGGGATAAATCAGGTTCTGGTTCCCAAACATCCAGCACAACACTGAGTTTTTTACCACGCGTCAACTCGGCAAGCAGGGCCTGATTATCAACAACTTCACCCCGGCTGGCGTTAATCAATATGCGGTTATCCGGCAAAGCCGACAATAGTTCAGCATCCGCCAGATGAAGTGTTTTATATGGACCTGATTTATTCAGTGGCGTATGGAATGTCAGAATATCCGCCTCTTTGACCAGTTTTTCCAATGGCCAAAATTCACCGGCATCACCTCTTTCAGCTCTTGGTGGATCACATAAGAGTGTCCGTATGCCAAGGGTAGATAACCGTTCTGCCAGCCGGCTACCAACATTACCGACGCCAATGATTCCGACAACTTTATCTTTAAGTTCAAAATTATCACGTTCAGCCAGTAACATTAATGCTGAGAAAACATATTCAACCACAGCAATGGCATTGCATCCCGGCGCAGCAGAAAACCCGATTCCTGTCTGAGATAACCACTGTTGATCCACATGGTCCGTACCCGCCGTTGCCGTACCGATAAATTTTATTGTGCTACCTTTCAGCAATTCTTCATTAATTTTAGTCACCGAGCGGACCATAAACGCATCCACGTTATCCAGTGCCCCTTCCGGCACCGGGCGTCCCGAAATAGTTTGTACATCCCCTAACTGCTGAAACAGTTGTTCAGCATAAGGCATATTTTCATCAACCAGAATCTTCACTTCATTCCATCCTGTGGCATAAAACGGACGTAGCCGGCTATTTTGCCATTTAATCGTAATAAAACCCATCACGACGGTTTCTTTTATTGTTAGCCTTTTCTGAAACGCTCCGGTGTCGTACCCGCCAGTTGCTGAAACATCGCAATAAAAGCAGAAGATGAGCTGTAACCTACATCAAACGCGACTTCATTAACGGTTTTCCCTTGTTCCAGCAAAGAAATAGCATGGATAAACCGCAGCCGTTGCCGCCACTCACTAAATGATATGCCTAATTCTTGCCGGCAACGCCGTGACAAAGTACGTTCTGAGGTATAACGCTGTTTTGCCCATTGTGCCAATGACGTATTATCAGCCGGATTGCGTTCAAGTTCCTGTAATATCGGTGCTAAAAGTTTATCTTTAGATAAAGGCAGATAGGTATGCTGAACAGGAGACTGAATGAGTTGATCAATCAGCACTTGAGCCAGCCGTAAATCCTGTTCTGTTTCCGGTATTTTTAATTTACGTTCAAAACAATCAGCCATAATCGTATTGAATATTGAGCTAAGACGAATAATACAAGGAGCATCCGGCAATAATTTCCCCCACTCAGGAGAGATATCTATTGCCCTGAATCTCATGGATTTTCTACTATATCCCGAATGCTCTATTCCTTCCGGTATCCAGACACAGAATTGCGTCGGCGCTAAGAAATGTTGTCCCCCAGCATTCATTGCCATTACACCACAGACGACATAAATAAGTTGCCCGAATGGATGGGTATGACGTAAACACTCGGTGTCCGCACTGAATAATTCGCTACGAAAAGAAATACTCGCCGGAATATCCATATACTTTACAGGGATATGAAGTTTTTCTGCCATATTGTCTCAATTGCCTTATCCATTGTCTGATTATCGTTATATATAATAAATCAGACACCATTAGACTAAACACTCATTTTTATCTCAATGCGACTCATCTATATGAATATGATTTTCCCGCTTCTGGCAGTCCTGATTTGGTCAATTAATGCCGTGGTGAGTAAAGCCTCCGCTACAGCAATTGATCCAGCTGCAATCTCTTTTTATCGCTGGTTCCTGGCCTTTCTCGCATTAACTCCCTTTGTTGTGCTGCCTGTTATTCGCCAATGGAAAACAATCTGTCAATATTGGTGGAAGTTATTAATTCTTGGTGCACTTGGTATGGTACTTTACCAAAGCCTGGCCTATTACGCTGCACACAGTATCAGTGCAACATTTATGGGAATTTTTAGCTCATTGATTCCTCTTTTGACTGTTGTCATCAGTATATTTGTTTTACGTGTTGTCCCCACTGTTGGTATTGCTCTTGGTACTGTGCTATCGCTGTTTGGTTTAGTCTGGTTAGTCAGTACCGGTGATCCCATGTCATTGTTGCAACACGGTTTAGGCCGCGGTGAATTAATGATGTTGATTGCTTCCACCTCCTACGCACTCTATGGCGTATTAACCAAACACTGGTCTATTCCATTGCCAAACTGGCAATCCCTGTATGTGCAGATTACTTTTGGTGTCCTGTTATTACTGCCAAATTTCTTGTTGACCGACGATGTTCAATTGAATGCCAACAATATCTCGTTAGTCTTATTCGCCGGTATTCCCGCCTCTATCCTTGCCCCTTATTTATGGATACAAGGTGTCATAAAACTTGGTGCTAATACTACTGCCATATTTATGAATTTGACGCCAATATTTACAACGATTATCGCTATTCTGGTTCTGCACGAAAAAATTCACAGTTACCATCTGATCGGTGGCGGCATAACACTATTAGGTGTCGTACTGGCACAACAATTACGTGCTCCTCTTTTTGGCCGTAAAACAGAAAAACCGCAGAAAACTAATCATCAGAAAGCCTGAAAGGAATTCTTACTAATAAGCCGCCTAGTGTTTCACTGGGCAGTAATTGTGGATGAGTACCATGATAAAGACTAATGTCTTTTACCAGAGCTAATCCCAGCCCTGCCCCTTCATGCCCCGCAGCATTATCAAGACGATTAAAAGCCATCAGTGACAAATTGACTTCTTCTTCAGCAATCCCCGGCCCACTGTCATCCACTTCCAAATAACAATATGTCTTACAAGGGCTGAGAATAATTCTGGAAGTCACCATTCCGCCCTCCGGCGTATATTTAATTGCATTGTCTAATAAGTTGGCGCACATTTCTGTCAGTAATACAGGTTCGCCTTTTATCCACTGAGTATTTTCTCCTTCATAACCCAAATCAATATATTTACTTTCAGCCTGTTGCAAACGAGAAAAACATGCCTGTTGCAACAATTCGACTAAATTGACCGGCTTATAATCTTGAACCGCTTCCTTTTCATGCGCTTTTAAACGAGAGAGTTGTAATAAACGGTCTGTCAGAGAAATCGTATTATCCAACGTGCTATCAATGGCCCGTAAACTCTCTTTCCATTGTTCAGGATCTTGGCTGGCAAGCGCGACCGCTACCTGGGTTTTTAATACCGTTAACGGTGTTCTGAGTTGATGAGAAGCATCCGCACTGAATCTTTTCTGCCGACTAACCATCAGTTTCAACCGCTCTATATAGCGATTAAGTGCATGTAATAACGGAGAAAGTTCTGACCACGGCAACATATCCGGTAACGGAGTCAGATCATTAGCGGGGCGACGAACCATGACACCAGAAAGTTTATGTAGTGGTTTGAGTAATTGTTTCAACAGAAAATAAGCCAGAATCAGCGTCAGCCCGACAACGGCTCCCTGACTCAGCAAAGAAGATATTAATAATTGTTGCGCAAGGTAATGACGGGAAGCCACTGTTTCAGCAACCAGTATTAACGCCATTCCCATCATTCCACCTTCATTGATCGGCTGATAAAATGCAGCAACCCGAATAGGCTGCCCATGATATTCCGCATCATAAAAATAGACCAACGCAGTGTATAAATTGGAACGCGGTGTATATCCAGGTATCAATGGCAAATCGTCATAACCAGAAATTGTTTTCCCTTCAGGAGATAACACCTGATAGAACAGCCGATCATTCATATTTCGCTCAAAACTATCCAGAACCACATAAGGCACATCAACAATTAACTGCTTATTCTTAACTGTCAACCGTTCTGCCACGGTTCGGGCTGATGCCAGTAAAGTACGATCATAAGCCAATGTAGCCGCATTTTTTGCACTGAAATAATGGGTATAAACAGATAGACCGCCTAACAAAAACAGCGGAACGCCAAAAAACAAGAGTAACTGATGAAACAGTGACTTCGGCACTTTGAATAATTTCATCCGTTCTGGCACTCCAGACGATAACCTAATCCCCGTAATGTACTGATCCCTACACTGCTACCTGATAGTTTTTTCCGAACCCGATGTACATAAAGTTCAATACTTTGTGGATTCGCCTCATCTGACAGTGCAAATACTTGTTCAAAGAGCTGTTGTTTAGAAACCGGCCTTCCCCGACGATGGAACAGTGTTGTCAAAACAGAGAGTTCCCGCGGTGTCAAAGCCAGTGGCTCATCGCCCAAAATAAAATAACCTTCATCCTGATAAACCAGGGAGCCAAATGTCGGAGTCTCCTGAGAAATATTTGCACTACGCCGAAGTAATGCCCGGATACGCGCTTCTAATTCCTGTAAATCAAAAGGTTTAGTCAAATAATCATCAGCGCCAGAATTAAGCCCTTTGACCCGATCAGAAACATCAGCCTTAGCCGTCAATAATAATACCGGCAGATTTTGTCCCCGCTTACGCAAACGAACTAACAGAGAAAGGCCATCCAACCTTGGCAAAGAAACATCCAGAATCAACAATGCATAATTTTCTGTCTGCAATAATTGATCGGCAACGATGCCATCACTGGCAACATCTACAGCAAACCCTGCACTACTCAGTGCTTTTTGCAGCCAATGCAATAATTCAGGGTGGTCTTCCACTAATAATAAGCGCATATTTTAAATATCTAATCGATTAATATAATTACAAACATAACTATTTTCCCAATTTATATTACTGCTTGTAATATTCTGAAAAATAGTCGGACATTTAGAATCTATCTTACTTAACCCATTTTATTTACCGTTCAGCGCCATTCATTCCAGAATATAGGTGCTATAATTAACATAACTCAGTCCAACGAGTGATTTTTTGCGATTATTCAGATCGCAAAAACCAGATTAAGTTCCTTTCGAGTGATCTACTGTTTTGAAACGCTATTTAAGCCAGAAAAGCGAAATAATCCCTCATATAGGAGAAGTCACATGCCACACATTGAGCCAGATGAAACACAAGAATGTACCATTTGTTTAGAAAATAACGACAAGCCCTTTTACCAACTCAGTTGTAATCACGGCAGCCCCGAAAGCCATCCAATGCACACGGAATGTTTAAAGCAATTCTTCCAATCTCAAGTTGACTCAAATAGTGTCCCTGGAATAGCTTACGTGACATGCCCTTGCTGCCGACAAAATCCAGCACCACTTAACATCGATGAAATTATGCGCTCCTAGCAATCAATTAAATTAAGTATGAAGATGTAAAGCCATTAAACAGCCGCCCATAATGCGGCTGTTTCGATTAGGATTTTTGCTTTATATCTTCATCCACATTAGGTGCAAGTTACGGCTATTTTTACCAAAAACCACACCACCTTCGAACAATTTCTCTTTGAGCTGCCTAACACCAAACAAAGCAACATCAGCACCACGAGAAACTTACAACAAACCAAAACAAAAAAGAAAGTCTGTTGCCATTTGTTAACTCATTAATGCGAAACGCTACGCAAATTAAGCGATTGAAATCACATATCAACAACTTTTCTTGTTAATGAAAGGTAAATGAAAGGTTTTGTTATTATCAATTAAGTCAACCAGATCTGTTTTATGGTGGCTATATCTTACACGGGTATCAATGGAACAACTAAATGAAAACTATAATAATCAAAATGTTAGCGGCAACCGTTTTACTATTTAGCGCAAGCAGTGTTTTTGCTGCCGACGCACCTGGCAGAACTGAATGTATTGCCCCGGCAAAACCGGGTGGCGGGTTTGATCTGACTTGCAAGCTGGTACAGGTTTCGTTACTGGATACGAAAGAGATTAGTAAACCTATGCGTGTCACCTTTATGCCCGGCGGTGTTGGTGCTGTCGCTTACAACGCTATCGTGGCACAGCGGCCTGCTGAGGCGGGAACTATCGTTGCCTTTTCCGGTGGCTCTTTGCTCAATTTGTCTCAAGGAAAATTTGGCCGCTACAACGTTAATGATGTTCGCTGGCTGGCAAGTGTTGGCACTGATTTTGGCATGATTGCTGTCCGTGCTGATTCTCCTTATAAGACCTTGAATGATTTGATGAATGCTTTCAAAGATAATCCCACCAGCATTGTGTTTGGTGCCGGCGCTTCTATCGGCAGTCAAGACTGGATGAAAACAGCACTGCTGGCAAAAGAGGTTGGTATTGATCCTCACAAAATGCGTTATGTCGCTTTTGAGGGAGGTGGTGAACCTGTCACTGCTCTGCTGGGTAATCATATTCAGGCTGTCTCCGGCGATCTGAGCGAGATGGTGCCTTACCTGAATGGAGACAAAATCCGTGTTTTGGCTGTTTATGCCGATAAACGGCTGGAAGGTGATTTAGCCAATATCCCTACTGCCAAAGAGCAAGGCTATGACCTGGTATGGCCGATTATCCGCGGATTTTATATGGGGCCCAAAGTCTCCGATGAAGCGTATCAGTGGTGGGTTGATACTTTTAATAAATTACAACAAACAGATGCTTTTAAAAAGCAGCGTGATATCCGTGGATTGTTCGAATTCAATATGACCGGCAAGGAACTGGACAGCTATGTGAAAAAACAGGTTGAACAGTATCGTGAACAAGCCAAAGCTTTCGGCTTAGCCAAATAACAGGGCAATTATCATGAGCGATCGTATCTTCGCGGCTGTCTGGTTAGTACTCTGTACCATCGGTATGGTTATTGGTTGGGGGATCCAGAGTGAATACACTTATGAACCCCTGGGGCCCAGACCTTTTCCGATGATTATTCTGTCTTTGATGGCTCTCTGTGCTTTATTGCTGCTCTTCAAAAAACCAGAACAGAACAACTGGCCTGACGCATCGGTTATTCGTCGCCTGATGATACTGATTGTCTCTTTGGTTATTTATGGCTGGGCATTTGAATGGCTGGGTTTTCCTCTGGCTACCGCTCTGCTGACATTCAGTATCGCCCTGTTATTTAACGCGACACTGCCTGCTGCAACCATCTCCGGGGTGTTCCTTGGTGCCACGCTCTATTTCGCCTTTGATCGCTTACTCGATGTAACCTTGCCGCTCGGCAACTGGCTCAACTGACGGAGAATCTTATGGAAACCTGGATGTATCTCAGTCAGGGTTTTGAAGTTGCAATGGTGCCGCAAAACCTGATTATTGCTTTAATTGGCTGTTTTGTCGGTACGATTGTTGGCCTGTTACCGGGGCTTGGGCCGATTAATGGTGTTGCGATTCTTCTGCCACTGGCTTTTGCGTTAAAACTGCCTGCTGAATCGGCTCTGATCTTATTAGCAACTGTTTATATCGGCTGTGAGTATGGTGGGCGTATATCGTCAATTCTGCTGAATGTTCCCGGCGATGCCGCCGCCATTATGACCGCACTGGATGGTTATCCGATGGCGAAACAAGGCCGTGCGGGTGTGGCGTTATCTATTTCCGCGGTCAGTTCTTTCTGTGGTTCTTTGCTGTCAATTTTCGGCATTATTTTGTTTGCTCCATTACTGGCGCAGTGGTCATTGGCTTTCGGCCCTGCTGAATATTTTGCACTAATGGTTTTTGCTATTGCCTGTCTGGGTAGCATGATGAGTCAGAATCCGCTGAAATCACTATTAGCGGCACTGATAGGATTGGGTCTGGCAACTGTCGGAGTAGACGCCAACACCGGGGTTTACCGTTTTACTTTCGACAACGTTCATCTGTCAGATGGTATTCAGTTTATTGTTGTAGTGATAGGACTGTTCTCTGTCAGCGAAATTCTGCTGATGCTAGAGAATACATCAACCGGCCAAACTATTATCCGCAAAACAGGCCGTTTGTTGTTTAACCGCAAGGAAGCGGCTGAATGCGCCATGCCAACGATCAGGTCATCTTTTATCGGTTTCTTTGTCGGTATTTTGCCAGGTGCAGGGGCAACAATTGCCAGCGCAATTACCTATATGACCGAGAAAAAGATCAGTGGAAACAGCGATTCATTTGGTAAAGGTGATATTCGTGGCGTTGCGGCACCGGAAGCGGCTAATAACGCTTCGGCCTGTGGCTCCTTTATTCCAATGCTAACATTAGGCGTTCCAGGTTCAGGCACCACTGCCGTTATGATGGGTGCATTAACGCTCTATAACATTACGCCGGGTCCGGGAATGTTTACTGAGCAACCGGATATTGTGTGGGGATTAATTGCAGCATTACTGATTGCCAATATTATCCTGCTGATTATGAATATCCCAATGATAGGTCTATTCACCCGGATGTTAACTATTCCGTTATGGTTCCTTGTCCCTGCCATTGCTACCGTTTCGGCCGTTGGTGTATATGCCGTACATAGCACGACATTTGATCTGCTATTAATGATAGGGCTAGGCGTTTTCGGTTACATTCTGAGGAAAATGAACTTTCCCATGTCGCCATTAATTCTCGGTTTCGTACTGGGAGAAATGCTGGAACAAAATTTACGTCGCGCACTTTCTATTAGTAATGGAGAATTTGGTATTCTGTGGAACAGTGTAATTGCTCAAAGTTTATTAGTATTGGCAGTATTGGTTTTGATTATTCCGCCAATATTACGCATTATCCGTAAACGCTGTACTCAGCAAATGGTGACTGAAACTAAAACCTGATAAGCAAAAGCCCATAATTATCATCAAAAAATTATGGGCTTTTGTTACTAACGAGGAGATAACAATACACATCACATTAATATTATATTTCACAAAAAATTAGAATCCAGCAAAATGGACTTTCATTGATATTTAACCTCAAATTTTTACCGAACCCATGAGTCAAAATTCTTGATTCACTGTTAAATAATCACTAAATAATAACGAACATGCAATATCATTAACAATTGCAGACGATCTTCTTCTTTAACCCCATATATTCTGAAGGCCTCTCCGAGTGTGTGATTAGTAGGATCAGGAAACAGAATAATGGTGATACGGACAGCGCACATAAACTGAAGTGTATAATTAATACACGTAGTACACGAGGTTGACTCGTTTCGCTCACTCTGGTCGCCTAAAATGCGCCAAAAGTTATTGCTTTTATCTGAGCACTGTCCAAACCTGACGAGGAGAATTACCCCAAATACTTGCTCATCACCAGGGAAGCATTCGTACCACCAAAACCAAAACTGTTGGACATTACTGTATTCAACTTTTGTTCGGTAGGTTTCGTAATGATATTCATGCCCGCCGCTTTATCATCAAGATCTTCAATGTTAATACTCGGTGCAATAAAACTATGTTCTAACATCAGCAGACTATAAATCGCTTCATGTACACCAGCAGCACCCAATGAATGGCCTGTCATCGCTTTTGTTGCAGAAATTGCCGGTGTTGTATCACCAAAGACTTCCCTGATAGCCTCCAACTCTTTCAAATCACCCGCTGGAGTGGAAGTACCATGCGTATTCACATAGTCAATAGAATCTTTCACACCTTGCAACGCCATGTTCATACAACGAACTGCACCTTCACCAGATGGAACCACCATATCTGCACCATCAGATGTTGCACCATACCCAACAATTTCAGCGTATATGTGTGCGCCGCGTGCTAATGCATGTTCCAATTCTTCAACAACAACGATACCGCCACCGCCAGCAATAACAAAACCATCACGGTTTTTATCATAAGTACGGGAAGCTTGTTCAGGAGTTTCGTTATATCTCGTTGAAAGTGCACCCATTGCATCAAATTCACAGCTCATTTCCCAGCACAGCTCTTCACCACCACCGGCAAAAACAACATCCTGTTTTCCCAACTGAATAAGTTCAGCCGCATGACCAATACAATGAGCCGAGGTAGAACAAGCAGAACTGATAGAGTAGTTTACTCCTTTGATTTTAAAAGGGGTTGCAAGGCAAGCTGACACACCGGAAGCCATCGCACGGGTCACCATATAAGGCCCTACGCCACGCAGACCACGAGAACGCATACCATCAGCAGCAGCCACCTGGTTATGTGGAGAACCACCACCAGAACCCACAACTAATCCACTGCGAATATGAGAAACCTGATCATCAGTCAGGCCAGAATCTTTAATTGCTTCATCCATTGCCAGATAAGCATAAACAGAAGCATCACTCATGAAACGCTGAATTTTTCGGTCTATTAACCCTGTAGTATCCAGTTTTACATTACCCCAGACGTGACTTCTCATTTTCATCTCTTTGAATTCTTCGGAAAAAGTTATCCCGGAGCGGCCTTCTTTCAGAGATGCCAGTACTTCTTTCTGGTTATTACCAATGCTGGAGACAATACCCAATCCAGTGATCACTGCACGCTTCATTAAATACCTCATTAAAATATGTTTATCTGCGGGATCTCTATCAATGCTAACAGCACTTTAGCGTACACTTGTACGCCGAACAAGTCCGATCAGGATAAAATTACGAAGAAAAATTCATCCATCGAAAGATCCTGATATATTTTCTGGTCAAAACAACAACTAACCTACATAGAACGTGGCATAAACTATTTAGATAGCAATGGATGACAATAAATTTCAGGCACTCCATGCAACACACCTGAATTTATCAGGCAACTGAATAATGATTAATAAGTTTAATTTATATAGAGACGACTATATCTGTTATTTTTATTACGTTTTCTTCTAATTAGAAACAAGTTTAATAACAGCTGCTATAACCATGAATAGAATTTTTATGAAAAGAACCGGACCTTATGTTATCTTACTAACAGAATGACTTAAATTCTCCAAACTTACAGTAACAAACATTTTGAAATAGAAAATTTTCTGACTTTATTAGTAATAAAGCCATTATTCACACACAAAATGATTGTAATGATATTATGTCATATAAAATGGTCGGTTCATTGTAAGACCTAAGTGAGTTAGAGCACTTCCACCCACTAACTTTATGGGGGTTAATAATGAGAGGACTGGGTTATCTTCTATTAAGCGTTGGTATTGTATGGATATTAGTAGCTTTTAATATGGATACAAATATCTCATCACAATACGGCAACAAAATTAACAATATTAGATTGGTTGTGTCACAACAGAACCATATCCTAATTGGAGCATTCATCACACTTTATGGGCTAATTATGATTATATCCAGTAAAAATCAGCGGTTATTAGAGTCTATATACAAGAGCCATGATAAGGATATTTCTGGATTAAACTCAGAGAAAACATTCATACGAGCACCTATACCAAATTCAGATTACCTAAAGCAGGCTAATAATCACCGCTATTACGATTTTATCGATAAAGACTCAAATGTCCTTAAAAAAAGAGTAGCTGAATTTTGTAAGTTATGCTCATCTTATATTGAAGAAGTCAATCACAAAAACGGTGATAAAGCAGCCGCCAAGAGAAAAGTGATATCAATGATTGATATGATTTCTTCACACTTAAAGGAAGC
This sequence comes from Photorhabdus stackebrandtii, assembly GCF_011189495.1. NCBI lineage: Bacteria > Pseudomonadati > Pseudomonadota > Gammaproteobacteria > Enterobacterales > Morganellaceae > Photorhabdus > Photorhabdus stackebrandtii. The sequence continues at coordinate 54,653 of NZ_PUJV01000018.1, read as the reverse complement.
ACAATCAAAGGAATTCAAAAAACTGTGTAAATTTTATATTCCTTTATAAACTTAAACCCCGCTTTGTTGAACTGCACCCTAAAAGTTGGATACTAACTGATTAAGGTGCAGTTTTTCAGATAATATTCTTTTTATAACTAAAGTGGGATCCCAACCTGAGTTTTATGAAGTTTTCACTGTTGTTTTTACCACTTTTAACACCTGATTTTTATTAAGTTTAATCATCATGGCATATTGTATTTTACATTTAATCAACGTTAATCATATTCGCTTTTTATCTTTACTGATACTGTTTTACTGGCAATTCTGAATAATTTTTATAAGTCACCCTCCTTTATTTTATCTTCATAAATCAACCCGTAAATGGCCTGATGGTATAAAGATACCATTTTATGTTTTTTCAGATAATATTTTCTTTTTCTCGGCGATTTTCATCAGCACCAGCCTTCTGGTTTATGGGTTTCCAATCTCTTCTCCTATCAGGTGGCACATTAAGCTTAACACCGTTAAAATCACGTTATTATCAGTAACATTGCAGGCATTACCGTGAAAAACTCTGCCATCTGTACCGCAACCCTGAGTTGGAATGATCAGGGTACTCCGGTTTCAGCTCAATTCGACGACGTTTATTTTTCAAATCAGGATGGATTGGAAGAAACCCGTTATGTATTCCTTAACGGCAACCGCTTTCCCCAACGATTCAGCTCACATTCCCGTACCAACTGTGTCATAGCAGAAACAGGTTTCGGAACAGGCTTGAATTTTCTGACACTATGGCAATCATTTAATGCATTTCGGCAGCAAAATCCTGATGCCCCATTGAAACATCTGCATTTCATTAGTTTCGAGAAATACCCACTGAAAACCAGTGACTTACAGACAGCTCATCAACGCTGGCCTGAGCTTGACATTTTTTCGCAGCAGCTCTGCCAGCAATGGCCTCAACCGTTGGCTGGCTGCCATCGGCTAATTATGGCAAATGGAACGGTCACACTGGATTTATGGTTTGGTGACGTCAATGATCTGTTGCCAATAATGGATTCCAGCCTCTACGGTAAAATAGATGCCTGGTTTTTAGATGGCTTCGCGCCTGCAAAAAACCCACAAATGTGGAGCGAACAACTGTTTGCCACAATGGCACAATTTGCCCGCCTAGACGGCACCTTTGCCACCTTCACTTCTGCCGGTATCGTCCGTCGTGGTTTACAACAAGCAGGTTTTAGTGTCAGTAAAGTAAAAGGATTTGGTCGCAAAAGAGAAATGCTAACTGGAGTTCTGACAGCGCAAAAATATCAGTCATTGCCCACACCGTGGTTTGCCCGTCCAGCGGCAAGCCACACAGATGATATCGCGATTATCGGCGGTGGTATTGCCGGTATTCTCACCGCTCTTGCGCTACTGCGCCGTGGAGCACAAGTTACGCTTTATTGTCAGGATGAATTTCCGGCACAAGGTGCGTCCGGTAATCGTCAGGGAGCGCTCTACCCGTTACTTAACGGTAATAGTAATGGGCTCGAAAAATTCTTTACATCTGCATTTACTTTTGCCCGCCGTCAGTATGATCAGCTATCCGCTCAGGGAGTTCGTTTTGGTCATCAATGGTGTGGTGTCAGCCAGTTTGTTTATGATGAAAAAAGTAGCAGGAAAATTGAAAAAATTCTGGCAACAGAATGGCCGGATGAAATCGCTGTCGGTATGAACCGCCACCAATTAAGTGAAGAATGTGGACTGGATATTAATCACCACGGTATTCACTATCCACGAGGCGGGTGGCTATGCCCAGCCGAATTGACCAAAGCGGCAACAGAATTAGCACAACAGCAAGGGATGCTCTGTTTCTTCAATCATGAAATTACCGATCTTGACCGTAGCGAAAATGGTTGGCAACTGCATTTGATACATCAAGGACAACGCTTAAACACGCATCATAAAACGGTTGTGATTGCCAACGGTCATCATCTGCCCCAGTTTAAACAAACTGAAAAATTGCCGGTTACCGCCGTGCGTGGTCAGGTCAGTCATATTCCAACCACAGCAGAGCTGAGTAAGTTGAAAAATGTGCTTTGCTATGATGGCTATATGACACCAGCTAATCCAACCAATCAGTACCACTGCATCGGGGCCAGTTATCAGCGCCATCGGCTTGATAGCGAATATTCTGAAACAGAACAACAAGAGAATCGTGAGCGATTACTGAAATGTTTACCCGATGCCGAATGGGTAAGCCAGGTTGATATTTCTGCCGGAAAATCTCGCCAAGGTATTCGCTGCGTTATTCGTGACCATATGCCAATGGTGGGAAATGTGCCTAATCTCAATGAAATAATGGCAAATTATCAGAATCTATCAGAACAAATCCGCACAGGGAACCCTGTCGCAGATGCCCCCTGTTATTCCAATCTGTTTGTTATTGGAGCATTAGGTTCCCGTGGGTTATGCTCTGCCCCACTCAGTGCAGAAATCCTTGCAGGGCAAATCTTTGATGAACCATTGCCACTGGATAATGAAACACTGGCAGCCCTTCATCCAAACCGTTTTTGGATCAGAAAGCTACTGAAAGGCCGCGAAGTTAAAACCGAAAAACCATAAGGAATTGTACCGCTCAGGAATTGATTAACAGGAAACTTCGTGCTCGTTCTTGAATGGAAGGAAACAGCCAGGGCTGATTTGTTGGCGATTATTGATTACATATCCGATGACAATTCCTACCAGCCCAACAACTGTTCGTTTTTCCTATTGCTTTAATCAATTCATTGAGTTTTAGCATTATCCAGCAGACGCTGCCAGGTATGGAGAACCAGAATCTGATCCGGTGGTGCCAATTCTCCTGCTTTAATCGCATTTTGGATACTTTCTTCAACACGATCATGAAGCTGTTCAGCCGTATGAGCGCCTTCCTGTTCCAATTCTGCCACCGCCAAAGTGAGATGCCCGCGGAGATAGCCACCAGCAAATAATTCATCATCACTGGCATGATCTACCATGTCATCAATTTGCGCCAAAATACGCGTTTCAAACTCAGCGAGCATCATCTTTCCTTAAATTCAATTTCAATCTGCGAATATATCTTCCGGGTAAGGAAAATGTTCCACTTTCAATGGGGGCGTATTGTAGAACGATTGTAGTCCCTGAATAAAGCACTCCGCTCTTGCCGGTATTCCCTGCGCTAAATAGTTCATGATTTGAGCATGAACTTTACGCTGAAAAGCCAGCCTATCAGGTTCAAAATCCCCTTCAAGGTTGTCACAACTGATATTGAACGGAAAACCCGCAGCGGTACAAAATATCCAATCAAGCGCCTGAGGCTTAATTTCTACTTTCTCAAATTCACTTTGCGTCTGTGCATCACGCCCATCAGGGCAATACCAATAGCCAAAATCCACCCGTTTCCGACGCTCTTTACCCGCAATGCACCAATGGGCAATCTCATGTAACGCACTGGCATAGAAGCCATGAGCAAATACAATCTGGTTATAAGGAATGTCTTCATCTGCCGGCAAGTAAATAGGTTCGTTATCACCTTTTACCAGACGTGTATTGTATTCATCACCAAAACAGCGATTAAAAATATCTATAAGTTGTTGATAGTTATGCATTGTCATGAATTAAAAACAAAATCCTGAATCAGAAATAAAACGCCAGCCAGGTACGGATCGTATCTCCGTGATTATCATCCAATAACTTAATACTCATCAAAAAAGAGATAGTCACTATCATAGGGCGAATAAGTTTTTGACCATGTGTTAAAACCAAACGTGCGCCCAGCCGTGCACCGATTACCTGCCCTGCCAGCATAACAAGACCCAATACCCACAAAACCTGACCACCAAGGATAAACAGCACCAGTGAACCCATGTTAGAGGCAAAGTTCAGTACTTTGGCATGAGCGGTGGATTTCGCCAGGTTATAGCCGCACAGGGTAACATAAGCTAACGCATAAAATGAGCCAACACCGGGACCAAATACGCCATCGTATAAACCCAATCCACCCCCGATAAGACAGGCGAATGCCACTGGAGCCAGACGACGATGGCAATCTTCCTTGCCTATCGTTGGAGTCAACAAGAAGTAAAGGCCAATAACGATAACCAGAACCGGTAATAGCTGGCGGAGAAAATCGGGTTTGATAAACTGGACAATCATCGCTCCCGCCATTGAACCAAACAATGTCATTAGTATGGCAAAGCGCTGAGACTTGAGATCAACCGCACCATAACGGACAAAATAGAGGCTGGCAGAGAAAGACCCCCCCACTGCCTGCAATTTGTTTGTCGCCAGCGCCTGCACAGGCGAGACGCCGACTGATAGTAACGCAGGGATGGTCAGTAAACCGCCACCGCCAGAAATCGAGTCGATAAATCCAGCGATTATCGCAACCAGAAAGAGCAGACCATAAATTTCCGCCCCTGATAATAACCAATCCATATTTTATCCCATCAAAAGAAACCGCTTATCCGTATCCAGCTACCCATTTCAATATCCGGGATTTCAAGGCTAGCTTCATCTGCCTAATCACCAACGCGGAAGACTGGATTCAACATCCGCGCACTGTGCTTTCTGGCGTAACAGGTGATCCATCAGAACAATAGCCATCATGGCTTCTGCAATCGGTACCGCCCGGATACCAACACAAGGATCATGGCGACCACGGGTTACCATTTCAACCTCTTCACCCTGACGGTTAATCGTTTTACCCGGCACCATGATGCTGGAAGTGGGTTTCAACGCAATATGAGCAACAATTGGCTGGCTGCTGCTGATCCCCCCCAGAATTCCACCCGCATGATTACTGGTGAAACCCTGAGCCGTAATTTCATCCCTGTTTTCACTGCCACGCAGATCAATAACGCCAAAACCTTCACCAATTTCTACGCCTTTTACTGCGTTAATACTCATCAGCGCATGAGCGATATCAGCATCAAGGCGGTCGAAAACAGGTTCTCCCAATCCGGCTGGCACATTTTCCGCCACAACCGTCACTTTCGCACCAATAGAGTCACCCGCTTTTTTCAGCTCACGCATCAGGGCATCAAGTTGTTCAAGTTTGGTTTCATCAGGACTGAAAAATGGGTTTTGTTCCACCTGTTCCCAATCTTTTAATTCGCAATGGATATTACCCATCTGACTCAAACAGGCACGGACACGAATACCATACTTATCCAGCAAATACTTTTTCGCTATCGCACCTGCCGCAACCCGCATTGCCGTTTCACGGGCAGAAGAACGGCCACCACCACGATAGTCGCGGATACCATATTTCTGTTCATAAGTGTAATCAGCATGTCCCGGACGGAACACGTCTTTAATCGCACTGTAATCCTGAGAACGTTGATCAGTATTTTCAATCAGTAAACCGATACTGGTACCGGTCGTTACCCCTTCAAATACACCGGAAAGAATGCGAACCTGATCCGGCTCACGGCGTTGCGTTGTATAACGGGACGTTCCCGGACGGCGCCTGTCTAAATCAATTTGCAAATCCGCTTCTGTGATTGTGATACCCGGCGGCACACCATCAACGATGCATCCCAAGGCCAAACCGTGAGATTCACCAAAGGTGGTGACCCGGAAAAACTGCCCGATACTATTTCCAGCCATCCCAGTTCCTTCCTGTTAGTTGTTCTTTTATTTAATGTTTATTTAGCTCGATATTTAACTCTGCAAGTTCTGCATTAATAACCGCAGCGACAACCCACCCCACTATCAGTCTTTAAATAAACGAAAATGCTCGTGATATTCGATAAGCTGTTGACGTGTCATCATAAATACACCGTCTCCGCCATATTCAAATTCCAGCCAGGTAAATGGCACATCAGGATATTGTTCAATCAAATGCACCATGCTGTTGCCAACTTCACAAATCAACACACCCTGTTCTGTCAGAAAATCGGGAGCGGTTGCAAGAATGCGGCGTGCCAGTTTTAAACCATCGGAACCCGCAGCCAGCCCCAACTCAGGCTCACGGCGGAACTCTTCTGGCAAGTCACTCATGTCCTCAGCATCGACATAAGGCGGATTAGTGACGATAAGATCGTACTTAACAGGTGGCATATCGCGGAACAGATCGGAACGAATGGGAATTACCCGATGCTCAAGGTTGTGATTCTGAATATTTTGTTCAGTCACTGCCAATACATCAGCGGAAATATCCACCGCATCTATCTCCGCTTCCGGGAAAGCATATGCACAGGCGATGGCAATACAACCGCTACCTGTACAGAGATCAAGGATATTGGCTGGTTCATCAGAGATCAGTTCTGAAAATTCATTATTAATCAGTTCACCAATCGGTGAGCGTGGAACCAGAACCCGTTCATCAACATAAAATTCATGACCACAGAACCACGCTCTGTTAGTCAAATAAGCAACAGGAATACGATCATTAATACGGCGAAGAACCCGTTCGACAATACGATGACGTTCAGTTGATGTCAGCCGTGCCGTCATCATTTCCTGTGGAATATCCAGTGGCAGAAACAGCGATGGAAGAACCAGCTGCAGAGCTTCATCCCAAGGATTGTCTGTACCGTGTCCGTAATAAATATTCGCCGCATTAAACCGGCTGACAGACCAGCGCAACATATCCTGAATGGTATATAATTCAGCCACTGCCTCATCGATAAAAATCTTGTCCAAAAGCCCCTCCAACCCCGTAAATTCATTGACCTGTTAGTTTGCCACGATCACTGAGACAAATCAGCTTTCATGTCAGGCTAATTACAATAAAAGGATGGCGCTGATGTTTTATTGCAGATTTTTGACCAATTTTCTGCGGAAACCGTCTTATTCAACCGGCTGACAAAACGGTTTCTCTATATTATTCAATATGACGTTCTATTGGCAGATCGGGGCTAACGGAGGTTATGTTGTTCCGTATCCATAAATAATAGGCCGCAGTTAACAGCAGGATCCATACGCCTCCTACATAAAACGCAATTCGTGTCGCTGGGAAGTAACTCAGAACAGCAATAATAAATAGCATAAACACGATAGTCAGAATCGGTGCAACAGGCCACATCGGTACTGGAAATTTTAATTTTTGTGCTTCTTCCGGTGAGATCTTTCTGCGCATAGCAAACTGAGAAAGCAAAATCATTAACCAGACCCATACCGTGGCAAAAGTAGCAATCGAAGCAATGATGACAAACACCTGTTTAGGGAGTAAGTAATTAAGGACAACAGCACACAGCAATGCCAATGTCATCACCATGATGGTCACCCAAGGCACGCCGTTACGGCTTAGTTTCATAAATTTTTTATGCGCTAGTCCTTTCTCCGCCATACCATACATCATCCGACCCGCACCAAAAATATCGCTGTTAATAGCCGAAATTGCCGCCGTGATCACGATAATATTCAGTATATTCGCCGCCGAATTAATTCCCAATCCCTGAAATATAGCGACAAATGGACTGCCCTCCTGACCGATGCTGCTCCAGGGGTAAATTGCCATTAATACAAAAATAGTCAGTACATAAAATAGCAGGATACGGACCGGGATAGAGTTGATTGCTTGCGGGATCATTTTCGCCGGATTTTTAGCTTCACTGGATGTTATACCAATGATTTCAATACCACCGAAAGCAAACATAACGACTGCCAGAGACTCAATGATGCCGCCAAATCCATTAGGCATAAATCCGCCGTGTTGCCACAGATTTTGAACGCCTGTCGCCTGAAAATGGCCGCTGAAACCAAACAGAATAATGCCAGCCCCAGCAATAATCATGGCACTGATCGCCGCAACTTTCAGAATTGACAGCCAGAACTCCATTTCGCCAAATACTTTGACTTTACAAAGATTCAGCGCGCCAATAATGAAAATAATACTGAGTACCCATATCCAACGCGGCACTTCCGGATACCATAGCCCCATATAAATACCGAAAGCCGTTACATCAGCCAGACAGACTATTATCATTTCGAAAGTGTAAGTCCAACCCGTAATAAACCCCGGTAACGGGCCTAAATATTGATGGGCGTAACTGGCAAAAGAACCGGCGTCCGGTTTGTGGACCGCCATTTCTCCCAGAGCGCGCATGACCATAAAGACAGCGGCGCCGCCCACTAAATAAGCTAATAATACCGCCGGACCTGCCATTTTTATTGCCTCAGCAGAACCATAAAAAAGACCGGTGCCAATCGCAGAACCCAACGCCATAAACCGAATATGGCGAGCGTTGAGTCCTCGTTCTAGGTGTAATGTGGCTTGCATGATTTACCCTCTTATCTTTTATTATTGGGTTTTATGAAAGATAACTGCAACGATCAGGCCGGACAGAAGCCGGCCCTCGGTTTATTTAACGGTTATTTTTAGTCTGTAATATCTGTCCAGCAGGAAGTAGTGAGGAAAGGTGTTGCCCAGCCAATAGTTGTACCGCAGCAGCAATATCTGGCGCAAAAAAACGATCCTGATCGTAATAATCTACCTTTTCACGCAAAATATGACGCGATTTTTCCAGAATCGGACTGCTTTTTAGGCCATTTCGGAAGTCTATTCCCTGACAGGCGGATAACCATTCAATTGCCAGAATACCCCGGGTATTTTCTGCCATCTCCCACAGACGACGCCCGGCAGCCGGAGCCATTGATACGTGATCTTCCTGATTGGCCGAAGTCGGTAAACTGTCAACACTCGCAGGATGGGCTAACGCTTTATTTTCACTGGCAAGAGCCGCTGCCGTCACTTGTGCAATCATAAAACCGGAATTCACACCTCCGTTCTCAACCAGGAAAGGCGGAAGCTGTGACATATGTGAATCCATCAACAACGCAATACGTCGTTCTGACAATGCACCTATTTCCGCTAATGCCAGCGCCAGGTTATCAGATGCCATTGCAACGGGTTCAGCATGAAAATTACCACCGGAAATCACTTCACCCTGTTCAGCAAATACCAATGGATTATCAGATACAGCATTAGCTTCCGTCAGAATAACATCGGCAGCATGACGGAGCTGAGTCAGGCAAGCTCCCATGACTTGTGGCTGACAACGTAATGAGTAAGGATCTTGTACCTTTGGACAATCCATATGGGAATCTGATAGTTCACTGCTCTCTTCCAATACATGACGATACAATGCAGCTACGTCAATCTGCCCCTGTTGCCCACGAACTTCATGCACGCGGGCATCAAATGGTTTGCGAGAACCCAACGCCGCTTCTACGGACAAAGAGCCGCAAACTATAGCTGCCGCCAACAGATCTTCTGCCTCAAATAATCCACGCAACGCAAAAGCGGTGGAGACTTGAGTTCCATTAAGCAACGCTAAACCCTCTTTGGCCGCCAATGTGATAGGTTGTAAATTGGCTTTTGCCAGAGCGTCTTTGGCTGGCAACCACTCTCCCTGATAACGCGCCTGTCCTTCCCCAAGTAATAACAAACTCATATGAGCCAACGGTGCTAAATCACCAGATGCGCCGACAGATCCTTTACAAGGAATACAGGGATAAACTTCCGCATTAACTAAAGCGACCAACGCCTGAATGACTTCCAGACGAATGCCTGAGTAACCGCGGGAGAGGCTGTTGATTTTCAATACCATGATCAACCGGGTCATGTTATCGTCCAGCGCTTCACCTATCCCGGCAGCATGAGATACGACAAGCGAATGTTGCAGTTTTTCTAAATTATTTTCCTCAATCCGGGTACTGGCTAATAGTCCAAATCCGGTATTAATTCCATACGCGATGCGTTTTTCAGCAAGAATAGCATTAACACATGCCACGCTGTGCTCAATAGCCGGAAAAGTTTGGCTATCCAGAGTGACTTTTATGGGTTGCAGATAAACCTGACGCAGTTCATCAAGGGTCAATTTGCCTGGATAGAGAGTTAATTGTTTCATAATGTTCCTTATTTTGTATTGAGCATAGGCAAATCTAATCCGTGCTCTTTGGCACAATGAATAGCGATTTCATAACCTGCATCAGCATGACGCATGACTCCGGTAGCCGGATCGTTGTGCAGTACTCTGGCTATACGTTCTGCGGCTTCATCGGTTCCATCACAAACGATCACCATACCTGCATGTTGTGAGAAGCCCATTCCGACGCCGCCGCCATGATGCAGAGAAACCCAGGTAGCACCGCTGGCGGTGTTAAGTAAGGCATTCAACAACGGCCAATCCGAAACGGCGTCAGAACCATCACACATGGATTCGGTTTCCCGGTTCGGACTGGCGACAGAACCGGAATCCAGATGATCACGCCCAATAACAATCGGCGCAGAAAGCTCACCGCTGCGTACCATTTCGTTAAAAGCTAACCCCAGTTTGGCGCGTTCGCCTAAACCAACCCAGCAGATACGGGCAGGTAATCCCTGAAAACTGATGCGTTCTCTGGCCATATCCAACCAGCGATGTAAATGTGTATCATCAGGGAGCAATTCTTTAACTTTGGCGTCAGTTTTGTAGATATCCTGTGGATCGCCAGAAAGTGCTACCCAACGGAAAGGCCCGATACCACGGCAAAATAACGGGCGAATATAGGCAGGAACAAAACCAGGGAAATCGAAGGCATTTTCTACGCCAACTTCATACGCCATTTGGCGAATATTGTTGCCGTAATCAAAAACAGGAATTCCCTGTCTCTGAAAAGACAACATCGCCTTAACATGCTCTGCCATTGAAGATTTTGCTGCCTGGATAACATCCGCTGGTGCCGATATCACACGCTGGCGGTATTCTTCCCAGCTCCAGTTTTTCGGCAGATAACCGTTGAGAGGATCATGTGCGCTTGTCTGGTCAGTAACCAAATCCGGGCGCACGCCACGACGAATTAATTCTGGCAAAATTTCAGCAGCATTACCGCACAGTGCGATAGAGATGGCTTTACCTTCCTGAATGTATTTTTCGATCCGGGCCAGTGCGTCGTCCAGACCCTTAGCTTGTTCATCGATATAACGAGTACGTAGGCGGAAATCGATCCTGCTTTGCTGACATTCAATATTCAGAGAACATGCTCCGGCCAGTGTTGCAGCCAGCGGTTGTGCTCCCCCCATACCGCCTAAACCAGCAGTTAACACCCAACGCCCCTGTAAATTACCGTTGTAATGCTGACGACCAGCTTCCACGAACGTTTCATAGGTGCCTTGAATAATCCCCTGGCTACCAATGTAGATCCAGCTACCGGCAGTCATCTGACCGTACATAGCCAATCCTTTCGCATCCAACTCATTGAAGTGTTCCCAGGTAGCCCAATGCGGTATCAGATTCGAATTCGCAATCAGTACCCGTGGTGAATTTTTATGCGTTTTAAACACCCCAACCGGTTTACCCGATTGGATTAACAACGTTTCGTCGTCTTCCAGTTTTTTCAGTGTTTCAACAATCTTGTCATAACATTCCCAGTTTCGGGCAGCCCGACCAATGCCCCCATATACCACCAGTTCATGCGAGTTTTCAGCAACTTCTGGATCAAGATTATTCATTAACATGCGCAGAGGCGCTTCGGTTAACCAGCTTTTGGCTGTAAGTTGCGTCCCTCTGGGTGCCCGGATATCGACATTACGAAATTTATTATTCTGGGCGGTCACGGTCTGACTCCTTTTGCTCTTTGGATATTTGTTAAATGTATAGTTGTATATACATGTCTATTCAATAGACCAAATCGTTAGCCAAAATAATATATTTATGAACTTATTATCTTTATTTTCTTATAAATCAATTTGTTAACATTATTTCTTTCTGATTATCAAGGAGTAATGTTTTTGTTATTTTTGTGTTTATAATCACAAATTATTTACATTAATTTTACAAAAATATAGTTTACATAAGGAAAAATTGAAAAGGTTTACGAGTTATATTAATTGATAACGGCAAAGCCATTCATGGATGTGAACCAGCTGAATAAACGAGGGATTACTCAGATGAGTAATCCCTATATATTTACCATTCCGAACAAACTTAACCTATTTCTATAACGAAAAATTTATTTAGGTTTATTATGAAAATATTACATGTTTTTGATATGGACGGCACTCTTCTAAGAGGAACCACTGCAAGCTTGGAAATTGCCCGTGCAATGGATTGTCTGGCAGAACTTCACCTGCTGGAAAAACAGTTTTCTGAAGGGGAAATAGATACCAAAAGGTTTGCTGCTGAATTACAACTCTTATGGTCAAACTTACAGGACGCTGATGTTGAGGAAATTTTTCATGCTTCGCCGTGGATTGAGGGAATAAAAGAAGTATTTGGCGATATCAGAGCCAAAGGTGAAATATCGATGGTAATTACCCTATCCCCCGATTTTTTTGCCCGCCATCTGAGAAAATTTGGGGTTGATACTGTGGTTGCATCAAATTTTCCTGCTTTGCCTTTTTGTAAGCCAGTTGATCCACAGCAGATACTCACGCCAGAAAGTAAATTACAGATAGTTAAAAAATATACGCAGAAATATGGGCTGAATTTGCAAACATGTATCGCCTATGGCGATGCTGGCTCTGACATCCCCTTGTTTAATGCCCTTACCAATACAGTTGCTATCAATGGGACGGATAAAATATGTGAAATCGCACTAATGCATTATGAAGGTAACGATCTGTGGGAACCCTATCAGCTCATGCGGAAAAAAATCAATTGTCAGTAAGGAAATAACCCAACGCTTCGGTAAACCATATAAATACGTCGATAGGTTTTAACTATCTATTAAGGATAAATTGCCACAATAGTTTTCTTTTAACAAAACTGACTATGAGCTGAAACGCCCTTTTAATTTATACCGATTACCGGGAAATAACAGCCTGGCACTGGAAACGGTGTAATGAGTTGACCAGGTTCGTCGGCTGATTAATAAACAAGGGAAACCCGATTCAATTTGCAGCAACTTGCAGGATCGGGGATCACCGGCGATGGCTTCGACAATGTGTTCACCTTCCGTTAGCGGTGCAACGATTGACAAATAATCGTGTGGCGTAAGTGTTGTGAAGTCTTGTTGCAAATAATCAGGAACCGCTTGAGCATTGACGTAACGATCTTCTATCTGAACAGGAATATCGTTTTCATAGTGAACAATAATCGACTGGTAAATCGGCGTACCCGCGATAATATCCAATTCAGCAGCCTGTTTTACGTCAGCATTCAGCTCTGATAACTTGACTATTTTACAACGATGCTGATGAGAACGGGCTGAGATCTCATCAGCAATGCTGTGAATTTCGAACAGTGCGGATTGTCCTTTCGGTTCAGCGACAAACGATCCCACCCCTTGTAGCCGCACTAACAGCCCCTCAGCAGTCAACTCACGTAACGCACGGTTGGCAGTCATACGGCTACAGTTAAACTGTTTAACTAACTCAGCTTCTGATGGAACACGATCATTTGATTTCCATTCACCGGTATAGATTTTTTCGATGATGGACTGTTTTACTCTGGCATATAGAGGGGCAGGTTTGGCAAATGATCCTGATAAGTGTGTCGTCACAATAAACTCCTTGCTGCTATAAAAATGTTAAGTGATTAATTACATTCACTTTATCAGGCTATTTTCGCCAAATAAAACCGCACAATAGTATTGTTATTTTGGGTAATCAATACCACCAATGTGCTAATTGCCAGGCAAGGCGTGCTGCTGCCTTTCCCCCGATGCCTTGAATATCAAATGTTGGATTGAGTTCAACCAAATCAGCCGCCTGTAATTTACCACTCTGGCAGATTGGCTGAATCAATTGCAGAAGACGCTCCAATGGCAGCCCCAGTGCCGCCGGCGCAGAGACTGCCGGCATCTGATAAGCAGGCAATACATCGAGATCGATTGTCATATAAATCACATCAACTTGCTGGAGTGTATCTTGTATCTGCCGCTGCACTTTGTCCAGCATGGTTTCGCTGCATTGATTATCCCAGATGATCATAACGTTTAAGCGGTTGGCTTCATCTACTAATGCCTGGGTATTAGACGCCAAACTTGCACCAATACAAGTATAGTGAAACTGGCGTTGGTGTTGCTGACAATATTCAGCAAGCTGACGAAAGGGTGTGCCGGAAGTCGGCTGCGGTGATCGCCGTAAGTCGAGATGAGCATCGAAATTAATAATACCTACGCGTTGATGTGGGAAAGCATCATAAATCCCAACACCATGGGCAAAAGCGGTTTCATGTCCACCACCCAACACCAGGGTACGCACATTCTGATGCTGGCATTGAGTAATTGCATCAGCCAGGGCTTGTTGAGCCTCACTCAATTGATTGGGATTAGCGCGAATACTTCCCAAGTCCACCAATCTGTCATGTCCTTTATGACTGGCCATATTGGCCAGTGCTTTACGCAAATAATCAGGGCCTTGATTAGCACCGGGCCGACCCTGATTGAGTTTTACCCCTTCATCACATTCAAACCCCAACAGCGCAATAGCGTGAGGAAATTCTTCCGGCGTAAAATACGGGGACAATTTAACTGTTTGAAAAAGCCGTAGTGCATTATCCGCTTCTGACAAATCATTTCGTCCTTGCCAAATAGTCGGTGAAGTCGCGTGCCATAAATTCATTTGCTGTTCCTTATCTGCTGTGTGGCGAAATGTGTAATAGCTCCACGAAATACTCGGGTATTCAGTGGGTTATGGCCCAACTCATAGAAAATATCAACGGGATTTTCTGCATCCCAAACAATAAAATCGGCGTAAGCACCTGCGCGCAACTGTCCGTGACGCTTTTCCCGGCCTAATGCACGAGCTGCATGTCGGGTTACACCTAACCACGCCTCTTCCGGAGTCAATCCAAATTGGACGCATGCCATATTCATCGCCATACGCAGGGAAGCAAACGGGCTGGTTCCAGGATTAAAATCCGTAGATATTGCTATCGGCACATTAAATTGCCGTAATAAATCGACAGGTGGGCGTTGTGTTTCCTGCAAAAAGTAGAAAGCACCAGGAAGCAGAACAGCTACTGTACCACTGCGACTAAGAGCTTCCACTCCCGTCTGATCCAGATATTCAATGTGATCAACAGAAAGGCCATGATAACGGGCGACCAGTTCACTCCCGCCTAAATTGGATAGTTGTTCCACATGCCCTTTTACTGGAATATTCCAGCGTTCAGCCTCCTGAAAGAGCCGTTCGGTTTGTGCCAGATTAAATCCCACACTTTCACAAAAAACATCTACGGCTTCAAACAGCTTTTTTTTCCAAAGCTGCGGCAGGATAACTTCACAAATCAGATTCATATAGGCATCAGGATTGTGCTTATATTCAGGTGGGCAAGTATGAGCAGCAAGCAATGTCGGGCTAATTTCTATCGGATTATGCTGCGCCAGGTTTTGTGCGACCTGCAACAGCTTTTCTTCGTTTTCCAGATTTAATCCATAACCCGATTTAATCTCAATAGTCGTTACGCCTTCGGCCATAAATGCAACAAGACGCTGCTGTGCAGAGTGTTCAAGTTGCTCAAGAGAACTGGTTCGAGTCGCAGAAACTGTCGCATTGATCCCCCCTCCCTGAGCACTGAGTTCAGCATAAGACATACCGTTTAAACGCTGTTCCCATTCATAAGCCCGGTTACCACCAAAAACCAAATGGGTGTGGCAATCGATTAAACCCGGGGTAATCAGACGTTGTTGAGCATCAATTACCTGACAGCGGCTTGTCTGTAATGTTGCTGTGGGCAAAATCGCTAAAATCTTGCCATTACGCACCAGCAGATCATGTTCTTTCAATAATCCGTAAGCTGCATTGATAGAAGGGTCCATTGTTGCCAATCTTGCGTTACGCCAGATGACATCAGTATCACGCAGTTCTATTGCCATGATTAGCATCCTGTATTTGTCAATACCTGATCAGTCAGGTTCTTAGTTGTATATACATTTATTTTCCAACCAACAATAATTGTCAAATTATTTTGCTGACTACCCAGATACACTTTCTTGTCAGCATTTTTAAACCACAAACCAAGTAAAATCAGGTTTCATTTAATATAATCAGGTTCAATAGTTAAAAAGATGCAGTACACTTGTCACAAAATAGTTTGATTAACTGAGCAATGATGAAGAATAAATATTCCCTAAACGAGGAAGAGATTAGCTTGTTTAAAGAATCAGTAGCAGGCACCAAACGTATGAACCAGGATACCGTCTTACATCCTCCCAAAAGAAAAAAGACCAGCCATATTGCCCCTGAGCGAATACAGCAAGAGCAAATTGATGCAAACTACTATTTTTCTGATGAATTTCAGCCCAACCTTGATACAGAAGGCCCTACCCGTTACGTAAGGGAAGGTGCAAGCCATTATGAACTGAAAAAACTACGCCGGGGTGACTATTCACCAGAACTGTTCCTTGATTTACACGGACTCACTCAAATGCAGGCCAAGCAGGAAATTGGGGCGTTGATCGCGGCTTGCCGCCGTGAACATGTCTATTGTGCCTGCGTCATGCACGGCCACGGGAAACACATTCTCAAACAGCAAACCCCGCTATGGCTGGCCCAGCACCCAGATATTATCGCCTTCCACCAAGCACCAAAAGAATGGGGTGGCAACGCTGCATTATTGATACTTGTCGAACTTGATGATCTCATATGTCGCTAAATTATCAGGCCTTTGCTGCCAATTGTGACGGACTGACCTGCCAGATAAGAGTTCCTTTGCCAGTTTGGTTGTCTAAATCCACGCATGTGATTGCAGAAGTTGCAAACATTGGTGGTGTTTCTGCCGGACATAATTCAGCAACCAAATAGCCGACTAACGGTAAATGGGAGACAACCAAAACAGCGCTATGTCCTTGTTCAGCAAGAACCTGTAGATAACTGCTAACCGTAGTAGCATCACCTGATGGCGTTAACCCTGGCAACACTTCTTCACCATCCGGTAATGATAAGGATTTGCGAACAACCTGTAATGTCTGCTCAGCGCGAATATAAGGACTCACTAATACGAGATCAATCTGAGGCCCCTGTTGTGCCAACCAACGAGCCATTTCTTGTGATTCATTACAGCCCCGAGGAGTGAGTTGCCGGGCTGCGTCACTGATTGCATCCAAAGCTGCGTCGCCATGACGCATAATAAAGACTTGCATAATCCACCGTATGAATGAGTTAGCGCAGTTATCTTGCTGACAATAAATATCAGTAATCTAACCTGAGTTATACAATAAAAATTGTTATCACAAAAACATTTCAGGCATGGTGAACAGGCATTCTACTCAAAACAAAAGCAAATAAAATGGTTGAACAACAACCCAATGGGTATTACTGAAATTAAAAGAGATCTTTTTTCTTCAAAAAGACTAAAGATGATCCCGGCGCCTCAATGACGCCGGGATCAGTTTTTTCATAAATATAATATAGGGTTACGGATAGAAATTTTTATTCTGTTCAGCCATTTTCACTAAGAGGTCACAAGGGACAAATCTGTCTCCATGCTGACTTTCCAGCCTGCGCAAAATCTCCACCATTCTGGCACAACCCAGGCTATCGATATAGCGGAATGGACCACCAAAGAATGGAGGAAAACCAATGCCAAATACCGCACCAATATCACCATCACGCGGGCTTCTGATAATCCCTTCATCCAGGCAACGAACCGCTTCATTCAGCATCAGCATCACACAGCGCTGAGCAATTTCTGAAGAGACCATACGCGACTCAGGCGTTATATTCAGCAAAGTATAAACTGAACTATCAACCTTTTTGCTTCGCTTACCAAACTGCCAGAATTTTCTGGCTTCTGATGTATACAAATAGAAACCACGGCCATTTTTCCTGCCCTTACGACCGTCTTTCAGTACCGCATCAAAGGATTCAGGTGCAGCAAAACGCAGCCCTAGCTGCTCTACCAGAATCGGCATAATTTTGGTACCAACATCAATGCCAACTTCATCTAATAAATTTATCGGCCCGACCGGAAAACCAAAATTAACCAGCGCCTTATCTATATGATCAATTGGTTCTCCTTCTACCAGACAATTCGCGGCTTCACTGATATAAGGAACAAGGATCCGGTTCACATAAAACCCAGCTTTATCACCGACCACAATAGCGGTTTTACCCTGTTTCTTTGCCAGAGCAACCGCGGTAGCAATCGTTTTTTCACTGGTTCCTTTGTGTGGAATAACTTCCACTAAAGGCATTTTATCCACTGGGCTAAAATAATGCAGACCAATAACTTGCTCTGGTCGTTGAGCTTTTTCTGCGATCTGATGGATAGGCAGTGAAGAGGTATTGGATGCAAATACGGTTTCTGGTTTAGCATTCTCTTCAATTTCCGCCACCATTTGCTGCTTCAGTGATAAATCCTCAAATACCGCCTCAACAACAATATCTGTCTGTTCGAAACCGCGATAATCCGTCGTTCCTGAAATCAGCATCATTTGTTGAGCACGCTCTGCCGGGCGTAATCGTTTTTGCTTCACCCGTTTAGACAATAAATCCCATGTGTACTTTAGTACCTGACTAATACCCTTTTCATTAATATCTTTAATACGCACCGGTAGTTTGCCGCGGATGGTTGTTACATTCGCAATTCCCCCACCCATCAAACCACCGCCTAATATACCAACACGTTCGATTTTCGCGGGTTTCTCTGATGAACCCGTTTCATTTTTCAGTGAAGTTGCAGCAAAAAACAGATTACGTAAAACGGCGGATTCCCGTGTCATTGCCAGTTCACCAAATGCCGTTGCCTCGGCCCGTAAACCTTGGGTCATCCCTTTCTCAAAACCTTCTTTGACAACAGCAATAATTCGCTCAGGAGCCGGATAGTGCCCACGCGTTTTCGCCAACGTCTTTTTACGAACGATATTAAACAAAAAATATCTTCCCACCGGCCCAACTAATAATCGCTGTTGCCATGGCAAAGGCTTACGCACTGGAATGCCTTTTTTAACTTTTTCAACAGCAACTTCCAGCAAAATATCCAACGGCACCGCATCATCCACTACACCGAGCCGCAATGCCTGTTTCGACCGTAATTGCTTGCCTGTCAGAATGATATCCAGAGCTGAACTGGCACCAATTAATCTTGGCAACCGCTGAGTACCACCTGAACCCGGTAATAACCCAAGTTGAACTTCAGGTAATCCAAGACGGGTTTTATCATCCAGTGAACAAATACGCCAATGACATGCAAGCGCCAGTTCCAGACCGCCCCCTAAACAAGCGCCATGAATCGCCGCTACAACAGGCAAAGGATAATTGGCTATTTGAGAAAACAATTTCTGGCCCTTTTCCGCCAAATCTTGTGCCTCTTCTTTGGTTTTACACTCTGCGATCATGGAGATATCAGCACCGGCAATAAAAGTATCCGGCTTCCCGGAAATCAAAATTAACCCTTTAAGGCCAGAAGATTGTTGAGCTTGTTTGAAAACATGCAGAAATTGATCAACAAATTCTGCTTTCAGCGTATTTACCTTTTCTCCCGGAACATCAATAGTAATAACACCGATCTTGTCCGGCCTTATATCAAAACTGAAAACAGAAGCTGTCTGTTTTGCATCCGCAGTGATGGTTGCAGCGTCATGCTGAGACTGAGTCATTATTCCACCTCCAATACCATAGCTGTGCCCAACCCGCCAGCAGCACAAGCAGTCGTTAACCCCAATCCGCCGCCACGACGACGCAACTCATTCAATACCTGCGTCACCATACGAGCCCCTGTTGCTGCAAATGGGTGCCCATAAGCAATTGAACCACCCAAGACATTAAATTTATCCATGTCAACTTCACCAATTGCTTGAGCACGCCCTAATTTATTACGGGCAAATTCATCACTGGCAAACATTTTCAGGTTTGCCAATGTCTGAGCAGCAAAGGCTTCATGCATATCAATTAAAGTCAGATCTTTCAGCGTAATACCCGCACGATCGAGCGCTATTGGCGTCGCGTATGACGGCCCCAGTAACATATCCTGCCAAACATCAATTGCTGAGAATGCATAACTACGCAGATAACCAAGCGGTTTCATTCCCAACTCTTTTGCCACAGATTCACGCATCAATATGACTGCCGCTGCACCATCTGTCAGCGGTGTACTGTTTGCGGCAGTAACAGTGCCGTGCTTACGGTCAAATGCCGGACGCAGCTTCGCATAGGAAGTTAATACGGAATTTGTACGAATATTATTATCTTCAAGCAACGCTTCACGGTATGGCGGGAAATGAGCCGTCATGACTTCATCAACCAACAACCCCCGTTCCCAGGCTTTTGCCGCCAGAACATGGGATCGGTGTGCCAATGCATCCTGATCTTCCCGACTGATACGGTAAGTCTTCGCCATTTGTTCTGCGGTATCTCCCATACGCAGACCTGTCGAATATTCCGCTACCGCCGGCGATACTGGCAATAAATCACGAAATTTAAGGCGGCTAAGTAACTTAAGACGCTGTGATAAAGTTTTCGCCTTATTCATATCCACAAGAGTGCGGGCCAGAGATTTAGTCACCCCTATGGGCAGTACAGAAGAGGAGTCCGCTCCACCAGCAATCCCGATATTCACCGTACCGGCCATAATGCTTTCAGCCACATTGGCAATCGCCTGAAAACTGGTCGCGCATGCACGGGATACACTATAAGCATCAGTATTGACACTCAACCCAGCACCAAGAACGATTTCACGGGCAATATTCGGCGCTTCAGGCATTTGCACCACTTGTCCAAACACCAGTTGATCAATCTTTTCAAGGGGTAAACCACTCCTGGTCACCAATTCGCTGACGACTGATTTACCCAAATCCACAGCCGGTATGCCGTGATACGATGTTGCCTGTTTAGCAAATGGGATACGTAGCCCGCTGACAATAGCGATACGATCACCTTGCTGTGTCACTTTTGTTAAAGGACGACTCATAACGGCTCCTGAAAGATTATCGTTAACTCAATCAAATTACTGAAAAAATTTTTTAATCGACCTGAACAGGTCTGACCTGATAGATCATTGTTAGCGTAATGTTTATAAATAGCAAACCTGAATAAACTAAAAATGAGAGGAAGCGCAACTTTAATTTATTTAATAGCTAAATAATTTCAATGCTTCTTAGAGCATGTTCGCAAGCGGTAAAAAAGAAATAACAATAAAGGAGGAATTCAACAAAATACCCTACTATTTATCAAAACAGCAGAAAACCAGAACTTACTCTTTATAAGTAATTTATCCTGCTGAAATTTGATCTCAGAATTTCATTGTTAAACGTTTTTATTAACATCAAAAATCATTTTTTTGTTAACTGAGTCGCGTTTTTGATATCAATTTGGTCATATTTTAAAAACATTCTTGCAACACCAACTGTCATCAGACCTATACTTCACGACTGGTCTGATTTGTCATCAAGACAAACCGACTCTACAATCCTGCGCTCCTTGCTAAGTAAGTGGCATAGTTAAATAATAAACAAGAGGGTTTTGGTCATGAACCAGAAAAACCTGTTCACCCGTTCAGCATTAGCGGTTGCAGTGGCTATAGTTTCATCCAATGCTGGCGCTGCTGGTTTCCAGTTAAATGAGTTTTCTACTTCGGCTCTGGGCCGGGCTTTTTCCGGGGAAGGTGTTGTTGCTGATAACGCGACTGTAGGCAGCCGTAACCCAGCAGCAATGACCCTGTTTGATCGCCCATCGTTTTCTATTGGTGCCGTCTATATCAACCCAGATGTTGATATTACCGGTAAATCGCCAATGACGGGTAAAAGTACCAACGCTAAAAACATTGCGCCTACCGCGTGGATACCTAATCTGCATTTTATTATGCCGATTGATGATCAATGGTTTGTTGGTACTTCGGTCACCACTAACTTTGGTCTGGCTACTGATTTTAGCAATAACTATGAAGCAGGCCCTATCGGCGGTAAAACTGATCTGACAACGTTGAACTTCAACCTGAGTGGCGCTTATCGTTTAAACGACAACTTTAGCTTTGGTTTAGGACTGAACGCTGTTTATGCTGATGCAAAAATCGTCCGTCACGCGGGCATTCTGTCAAGTAAGTTGAATGGCCTTATCAAGCCAACAGATGAAGTCGCTAATCTGTCCGGCAAAGATTGGGGCTATGGCTGGAATGCAGGCATCATGTATGAAGTGGATGAAAATAACCGATACAGCTTGACTTACCGTTCTAAAGTTAAAGTCAAATTTAAAGACGGTGACTATAAAAACGACATTCCTCCTATGATAGGAAAAATTGCGCAATTACCTGCCACCGGTGGTAAAACTATTGGTGGTAAATTGGATCTCAATTTACCAGATATCTGGGAAGTTTCCGGTTACAACCGCGTAGCGCCTAAATGGGCTATCCACTATAGCCTGGCATATACAGGCTGGAGTGAGTTTAGTGAACTGAAAGGAACCAGAAATAAAGACGGTTCAGTCTTGTTCAGTAAACATGAAGGTTTCAAAGATGCCTACCGGATTGCTTTAGGTACAACTTATTATCACGATGACAACTGGACATTCCGTACGGGTATCGCCTTTGATGACAGCCCGATTCCTGCTGAAAACCGTTCTATATCTATTCCTGATCAGGACCGTTTCTGGTTGAGTGCTGGCGCAACCTACGCATTTAACAAAGACATGTCTGTTGACGTAGGTGTTTCTTATATGCATGGTCAAAAAGTCACGGTTAAAGAGAAGCTATCTGAACAATCATCTGATCCATCTAATAAGCCATACGAATTTGATGCGAAAGGTTCTGCCTGGTTATATGGTGTGAATTTCAACTACGCATTCTGATAATATGTAGCACCTAAAAAAGGATAGCCCCGCTGCTATCCTTTTTCATTCATAGAGTTAAACCAGAAGTAATTATCAATCAATACTGTCCAACTCATCCTGTAATGCTTCAGCATTTGGATTTTTCGTGGCTTCCAGTTTACCGTCACTTGCCATAAAATCATGGCTCTGGAAGTAAGCCTCGCGCATCATCAGGTATGGATCTGATGAATTCTTCAACAAACCATCAGAATCCAGTAAACGAGCACGCGTTTCAATACCTTCAAATACCCATTTACCGGCTGACATCCAGATATTCATATAACTTAGCATTGGATAAGTCATATCAGCCCAATTTCCCCCTTCATCACGTAGAGTGAAACTGCCATAGCCCGGCAATACAACATAAGGACCATATCCCACATCATAATAGCCCAGAGTGCTACCAAAGCGTTTTGACTCTTCTTTTGCCAGCTTAGGGTTTGCCATAGTTGCAACATCAATCAACCCCGCCATCCCAAAAATGGTATTCAGGAAAAAACGATTAAAATGTTTCATTCCCTGATATGGATTACCACGTAGGAAACTGTTTACCATGCTAGCCGGCTCTTCGAGATTACTTAGAAAATTACCCAAACCATTTCGAGCAGGCATGGGTACATAATCGTGCCACACCACCGCGACCGGACGTAAAATATAAGGATCAAGAACATCATAATTAAAGTTGAACATTGTACGGTTAAAACCTTCCAAAGGGTCTGAACGCCCCTGCTCAACAGTATTAGATGAACTGGCACATCCCGCCAGTAATGCAGCGGTAAGAGCGATTCCGCCCAAACGATACTTCATACATTTCTCCAAGTAATAACCTCTTAGATCCGGCAAATCAATTTGTGCATTATCCACCGATGATCACCAATAATATAAATATTACTGACAATTCAACTTGAATGGTATTCAATTTGAGTGGTTGCTAAATAGGCAAACAGTTCACAACACCTTATCTTAGGAAAGAAAAACAGTTATAATGCAGATATTGTCCCCTTAGTTAAATGGATATAACAAGCCCCTCCTAAGGGCTAATTGCAGGTTCGATCCCTGCAGGGGACGCCAGAAGATCACCTCACCAACTGTGATATAGGCTGATTTTTCCTTTATAAATAATAAGATAGACTAACAATTTCATGTTCTTGGTATGGGTTTCAAATACAATATTCTATAAAAAAGTATAACAGAGCTTGGATGAAATGCAGCCAATTTATGTTAATAGAAACTCTATTTGAAGAATCTATAATCATATGCAATTTCTAAGTATCCTGAAAGCATCAGTCAGTGATATATAAATCAATCAATAATATTTTCATATATAAATTAATATTTTCATACAACAAATAAAATGCTTTTTATATAAAATACAATCTCGTATTTAAGATATTGACATCCTCTTATAATTCTTTAATTAACCATATAATCAACAATTCAAAAAATTAATTTAGTATATTTTTCAATATGATATACCACTCTCAAGGTAGTTTCATACAATTGTTCATTTGAAACACATCTCTAAATCCCTATAGCATTGCAACAAATTTATAATTTTATTTCATAAGTGGAAATAACTTTACCTATATTATAAAATAAATTTCTTTATCCAAAAATAAATATAATACAAAGTCACAATTTCCATTTTATTTACACAGCGACCATTCCAATATTTTATATTTTCAGAGATTTTAGTCAGATATATACAATCACTAGTTTCAATATGTATATATCTGTCTTTATAGCTTAATCAATCAATGAGAGTTGTTGCCGTAAATATGTCCCTGAGCCTAATAATCCAGGTTGCGGATGAGTAATCAAATAAACAGGAATCTGTTGTACTAATGTTTTAAAACGCCCTTTATCCTCAAATCCATAAATGAAATTCGATTGCTTAAAGAAATCAAAAAACCGCGGCACTATACCACCAGCGATATACACACCACCAAAAGCTCCCATATTTAAAGCTAAATTCCCACCAAATCGCCCCATAATTTCACAAAATAGTGTTAAAGCTCGGTGGCAATATTGACAACTTTCATCCAATGCTCGTTGTGTCACTATTTCTGGTTCTAATTCTTCCGGCTGGCTATGATCCAAAATTGCAATGGCTTGATAGAGATTCACTAATCCACTACCGGACAAGATTCTTTCTACCGAAACATGCCCCAGTTTACGACGTAAAACAGCTAATATTGCATCTTGTTCTTCACTATTTGCCGCAAAATCTACATGACCGCCTTCACCTGGTAAACTCATCCATTGCTTGCCTGCTTTTACTAAATGAGCCACACCAAGGCCGGTTCCAGCCCCATAAACAGCAATGGGTTTATCTTCAACCGCTGCTCCCCCTCCCAATTGAACTTTATATTCCTCTGTCAGCATAGGGATAGCCATAGATACGGCAGTGAAGTCATTAATAACATCTAACTTTTCTAGCCCAAGCGCCTGTTTCAACTCACTAACAGAAAATGCCCATTGGTGGTTAGTCATTTCCACCCAATCACCATTTATCGGGCAGGCAATAGCGATACAAGCATAAGTTATTATTACTTTTTGCTCCTCCAAATAGTGGCTGATAATAGACTCCAACCCAGCGTATTGTTTTGCACTATATGTTTTAATCTGGTCAATAGCCCCATCTTTCAAATTGCAAAGTGCTAATCTGGCATTCGTACCACCAATATCAGCCACTAATCCATAGAGATTCATTTTTATATCCTAATAATTAGCTAGTACAACAATTACGTAAAGCTTATCCCATCCGACATTATTGGTATAGGCAATTTGAGCACGAATATGACTTGCACAACCGGGATATCACATATTCAAGATGATTTGCCAGGCCAGAACCTGCAACTAATGAATTAAAAGCTAACTGCTCTACCGACTGATCTAATGATGATCTATCTATGGGGAATTATACGAATTATGTCTTTCAAGATGGTGGGTCGTGCAGGATTCGAACCTGCGACCAATTGATTAAAAGTCAACTGCTCTACCGACTGAGCTAACGACCCATCTATAGGAGAACTACTCTAACTACGTCTTTTGGAATGGTGGGTCGTGCAGGATTCGAACCTGCGACCAATTGATTAAAAGTCAACTGCTCTACCGACTGAGCTAACGACCCATACCAAAAAGGTGTGATACTGCTGAAACAATCTAATGAAGTGGTGGGCGATACCAGATTCGAACTGATGACCCCCTCCTTGTAAGGGAGATGCTCTACCAACTGAGCTAATCGCCCACTTCATAATGATTATTGCTGCCTTAAACCACTAAATTTATGATTGGTGGGCGATACCAGATTCGAACTGATGACCCCCTCCTTGTAAGGGAGATGCTCTACCAACTGAGCTAATCGCCCAATCATAAATTCATTTTTATCACAACGAGTGGTGGGCGATACCAGATTCGAACTGATGACCCCCTCCTTGTAAGGGAGATGCTCTACCAACTGAGCTAATCGCCCCGTCGTGATGGAGTCGCATTATAGGGATAGTTCAGGATGAGTCAACGCTTTTTCTAGGGAAAAATATCGTTCGTCTCAAAATTAAACAAAGGTGAGATAATTATCATCACTTAGGGTGCAGTTTAAGCAGATATGCTGACTTTTCTCAACAACATCCCGCTAACAGCATTGAGGAATTAAAGTCCAGTGATAAAATAACCTCCCACTTTTATTACTTTAAATCACCAATAACGTTCATTGAAAAGTGTAACGTAATTAAGGCAATCCCCAATGAGTAAAATTAAAACCCGTTTTGCACCAAGCCCAACTGGCTATCTCCATGTTGGCGGTGCACGTACCGCACTTTATTCCTGGTTATATAGCCGCCATAACAAAGGCGAATTTGTATTGCGTATCGAAGATACCGACCTTGAACGCTCAACTCAGGAAGCCATTGATGCCATTATGGACGGTATGAACTGGTTAAATCTGAACTGGAATGAAGGCCCTTATTATCAGACTAAACGTTTTGATCGCTATAATCAGGCTATTGATCAAATGCTGGAACAAGGGACTGCTTATCATTGCTATTGTTCTAAAGCACGTCTGGAAGAATTGCGTGAAACTCAGATGGCAAATGGCGAGAAGCCACGTTATGACGGCCATTGTCGTGATAATCAATGTCAACATAATCCGGATCAACCCCATGTCGTCCGTTTCCGCAATCCACAAGAAGGTTCTGTTATTTTTAATGATAGTATCCGTGGTCCAATTGAATTCAGTAATCAGGAACTTGATGATCTGATTATCCGCCGTACCGATGGCTCTCCAACCTATAACTTCTGTGTTGTCATTGATGACTGGGATATGGAAATCACCCATGTCATTCGCGGTGAAGACCATATCAATAATACACCACGTCAAATTAATATCCTAAAAGCACTGGGCGCCCCAGTTCCAGAATATGCACACGTTTCGATGATCCTCGGTGATGATGGTAAAAAACTGTCTAAACGTCACGGTGCAGTGAGTGTTATGCAATATCGTGATGATGGTTATCTGCCAGAAGCACTGCTGAATTATCTGGTTCGTCTGGGTTGGTCACACGGTGATCAGGAGATTTTCAGTATTGAAGAGATGACTGAATTCTTCAGCTTGGATGCTATCAATAAATCCGCCAGTGCATTCAATACAGAAAAACTACAATGGCTGAACCATCACTATATTAATGCCCTACCTCCAGAGAAAGTTGCCGTTCATCTGGCATGGCACATTGAGCAACAAGGTATTGATACCCGTAATGGCCCACAATTGGCTGATCTGATTAAACTGCTGGGTGAACGCTGCAAGACGCTGAAAGAAATGGCCGAGTCCTGCCGCTACTTCTATGAGGATTTTGCTGAGTTTGATGCAGATGCAGCGAAGAAACATTTACGTCCAGTTGCCCGTCAACCTCTTGAAGTTGTTTGTGCAAAACTGGCTTCAATTACTGACTGGACACCTGAAAATGTTCATCATGCTATTCAATCTACAGCTGATGAGCTGGAAGTTGGTATGGGTAAAGTCGGTATGCCACTGCGTGTTGCTGCAACTGGAGCAGGTCAATCTCCAGGTGTGGATGTGACTATTCATGCTATCGGGCAAACCCGTACTCTGTCCCGTATTAATCAGGCTCTAGAATTTATTGCTCAACGTGAAACTCAGCAGTAATTAATGCTACAAAGGCATCACTGATTCAGTGTGGTGCCTTCCATTTTCAAAAAAATTTCATTTAATTAATACCGTTTTGTCACTTCCCTAAACGCTTTCTATCTCATTTCAACCCATTGTTCAGCCTTTATTTTGTCGATTCAACACAAAACTGATGACTTTTTCAACGCTTGCTCTGAGAATGATAAGTTAGCCGTTGACAGTATTTGCAGGGTTTCATATTATGCGCCCCGTTCCATTAATTTTGATTGGGGCTATAGCTCAGCTGGGAGAGCGCTTGCATGGCATGCAAGAGGTCAGCGGTTCGATCCCGCTTAGCTCCACCAAATACTTTTACCAGTATAAAGTATTTGGCGCTAAAATTAGGAAAGCCACACTCGTGGGGCTATAGCTCAGCTGGGAGAGCGCTTGCATGGCATGCAAGAGGTCAGCGGTTCGATCCCGCTTAGCTCCACCAAAATTATCAGGCCCTGAAAGCATAGCTTTCAGGGCCTTTTGTCTATACACCGTAACAATCACAACTTTGTATAAAAACAAACTAGCTATCCCTGCTAATTTTTCTTCAATGGTTTCACCAATGAATCCAATCCTTCTATTTTTATTGCTAAAGTCATCTCCATCAGCACGCCTAATTTACCTTGTGGAAATTCACCTTTACGAGCGAACCACAATAAATACTCTTCTGGTAAGTCAATCAGCGTACGCCCCTTGTATTTACCGAATGGCATAACGGTATTAGCAATTTCTATCAGGTTTTCTTTTTCCATAATTTGCATTTATATCGGTTAAAAAAGATAACTTCAGTTTACGGGGTAAAGGAAAGATATGCGAAAGGAAAGAAGAAATCTGCATCATCCATGATGCAATATTCCACTATAACACTTTATCTTTTTACAGCACCAAACCTGCAATAGCCGCAGACAAGAAGCTGACAAGGGTTGAACCAAACAATAGTTTCAAACCAAAACGGGAAACGACGTTACCCTGTTTCTCATTCAAGCCCTTAATCGCTCCGGCAACAATCCCAATTGAAGAGAAATTAGCAAAAGAAACCAAGAATACCGACAAAATACCCTGTGAACGAGGAGAAAGTTCTGTAGCCATTGACTGCAAGCTATGCATCGCAACAAATTCGTTAGAAACCAATTTGGTTGCCATGATGCTACCAACCCGCAACGCTTCATCAGCAGGAATTCCAATTACCCAAGCAAATGGATAGAACACATAGCCCAGCATTTCTTGGAAGCTCATATCAAAAATCATGCTAAACAACGCGTTAATAGCGGCAATCAGGGCAATGAAACCAATCAACATAGCCGCAACAATCAGTGCGACTTTAAAACCAGCCAGAATATATTCACCCAACATTTCGAAGAAACTTTGACCTTCGTGAAGATTGCTCATCTGAATATCTTCTTCGCTGTCAACAGCATACGGATTAATTAGTGACAGGATGATAAAGGTACTGAACATATTGAGCACCAATGCCGCCACAACATATTTAGGCGCCAAAATGGTCATGTAAGCACCGACGATTGACATGGAAACTGTTGACATTGCAGTCGCGGCCATCGTGTACATTCGGCGCTCAGACATTTTTCCCAACACATCTTTATAAGCGATAAAGTTTTCGGATTGACCCAGTATTAAAGAACTCACCGCATTGAATGATTCCAGTTTCCCCATGCCATTGACCTTAGACAACAGAGTACCAATAACCCGGATGATAATTGGCAATACTTTGATATGCTGCAAAATACCAATCAGTGCGGAAATAAAGATAATCGGACACAATACATTCAGAAAGAAGAAAGCCAGTTTTGCCCCCATCATGCCGCCAAAAATGAAGTCCGTTCCCTCACGCGCAAATTTCAGTAAATGATCAAACAAACCTGCAAATCCCATGACAAATTCCTGACCAACACCTGAATTCAGGAAAAACCACGCCAAGGCAAGTTCAATAACAAGCAACTGAATAATATAACGAGGGCGAATACCCTCACGGTTACTGCTCGCCAGAATAGCAAGGCCACCAATGACAATCAGAGCTAAGAGGAAATGCAGGATCTGAGACATATCACACTCCAAACACGACAGAATATAAATGCATTTTATGTAATAAAAAGCGATTAAATGGAATAGATATCACATTAAACTGAAATAATTCGTACTCAAAAGCTTTATTTAGTGGGTCCGCTCACATTTTTAACTGAATCGTATAAGGCCAAATTCAAAAACGCATCATCAAACATGACTGATTATTGAGAAACTTCTCAATAATCAGTATGCCAAATGCAAATAAAAAGTTATTCACCCAATAAACGGATCATTTCTTCTTCATCAATAACTGGAATATTTAACTCATTAGCTTTAACCAATTTCGAACCGGCTGCTTCACCAGCAATCACCAAATCTGTTTTCTTAGAAACGCTGCCTGTCACTTTTGCCCCAAGCGCAACAAGCTTATCTTTGGCTTCATCTCTGGATAACTGATGCAATGAACCAGTAAGCACAATTGTTTTACCTGCGAATGGGCTGTCAACCTTCTCAGCCTTTGTGACGATAACTGGCTCCCAGTTGATACCAGTATTATCAATCAGGTCATCGATAACTTTTTGATTATGAGGTTCATTGAAGAAGTTAACCACGTGTTTTGCCACTACTTCACCAACATCCTGGACCTCTTTCAGAGCTTCTTCATCAGCGGCACGTAATTTATCCAGGCAGCCAAAGTGAGCGGCCAGATTAGCGGCGGTCGTTTCCCCAACTTCACGGATACCCAGAGCATAGAGGAAACGAGCAAATGTGGTTTTTTTCGCTTTTTCCAACGCATCTACCACATTTTGCGCTGATTTCGGCCCCATACGATCAAGCCCGGTCAATTTACCCGCAGTAAGCCTGAAAAGATCCGCCGGAGTTTCAACATACTCTTTATCCACCAGTTGATCGATAATCTTTTCTCCCATACCGTCAACATCCATCGCCCGCCGGGAAACAAAGTGTCTCAGTGCTTCTTTACGTTGAGCGCCACAGACCAAACCACCAGTACAACGCGCTACAGCCTCCCCTTCAATCCGCTCGATATCCGCCCCACATACCGGACAATGTTCAGGAAAAACAACTTCATCACTGTCCTGTGGCCTTCTGTCCTCCACAACACCCACGACCTTTGGAATAACATCACCAGCACGACGGATAACAACTGTATCGCCAATACGTAAACCTAAACGTTCAATCTCATCCGCATTGTGCAATGTCGCATTACTCACCGTCACACCAGAGACCTGCACCGGTTCCAAGCGCGCTACCGGTGTGATCGCACCAGTACGGCCGACCTGAAATTCAACACCGCGGACAATCGTCATTTGCTCCTGAGCAGGAAATTTGAATGCTGTTGCCCAGCGCGGTGCACGGGCGACAAAACCTAACGTTTTCTGTAATTCCAGCGAATTCACTTTGATAACAACACCATCAATATCAAACCCCAATGTTGAACGCTGGTTTTCAATATCGTAGTAAAAATCAATAACCTGCTGGCTATCAGTACAAACTTTAATTTTATCGCTGACCGGCAATCCCCATTGCTTAAACTGTATCAATCGCTCATAGTGATTGGTCGGCAATTCCCCTCCTTCCAATACACCAACACCATAACAGAAGAAAGCCAATGGCCGTTTAGCGGTAACACGCGGGTCGAGCTGACGCAGAGAGCCAGCCGCTGCATTACGTGGATTGGCAAACACTTTTGCCCCAATGCGGCGTGCTTCCTCATTCAGCTTCTCAAACCCTTTTTGGGGTATAAAAACTTCACCACGAATTTCAACACGAGTTGGAATATTCTCTCCGGTCAGGCGCAGGGGAATTGCGTAGATAGTCCGTACATTTGATGTGATATTTTCCCCTGTTGTACCATCACCACGGGTCGCCGCCTGTACCAGTTCACCATTTTCATACAACAGACTGACAGCCAAACCATCCAGTTTCAGCTCACAGCACACCACTAAATCCTGATCATCTTTCAGGCGGTCACGCACTCGCTTATCAAACGCCAAATAACTCTCTTCATCGAATACGTTATCCAGTGATAGCATAGGAATTTCATGGCGGACTTGTTCAAAAGCAGTCAGAGGGGCAGCACCAACCCGCTGTGTCGGTGAATCAGATGTAATCAGCTCCGGGTATTGTTCCTCAAGAGCCTTTAATTCCTGCATTAACCGATCATATTCTGCATCAGGGATCTCTGGTGCATCCATGACATAATACAAATATTCATGATGACGCAATGTTATTCTGAGATTTTCTATTTGTTGAACAGTTGATTTCATGACTTATAACCAGCGATAAAAAGCCCCCGACTGGCGGAGGCTTGAACATTCGATAAGTTGATTATACCTGAACATCAAGTGTGCTGCGAATGCGTGCTTTATACAATTCAATTTTTTGCGGTGTCAGCATCTTACGCTCATCATCGAGCACCACTCCCCCTACATCGGAAGCAATGCGCTGAGCTGCCTGCAACATCAGCTTAAAATTCTGATTAGCTTCTCCGTAAGAAGGCACCATCATAAACATGGAAACCCCTGGAGTGGTAAAATCAGCCATTGTTTCAGGATTAAATGAACCCGGTTTCACCATATTGGCAAGGCTGAATAACACCGGACCGCTGCCTGATGGATTCAAATGACGGTGGAAAATCTGCATTTCTCCAAATTGGAAGCCAGATTGCAGGATACTTTGCAGTAAGAGCTCACCATTCAGTGCCTGACCGTGGTGTGCTGCCACATGAAGAACCAAAACGATTTCTTTTGCTGCTTTGGCCTGCACTTCCTTCTCACCATCCCCCTCTTTTGCCATATCCTGAGACTTTTCTTCCGTCTGAGGTCTATTTTTCTCAGGCTCATCCCGCCCTTCAGATTCAAACAGGCCAAGCTGAGGTTCCTGCTCTTCTATTTCTGTTACCGCTTTTCTGGTTGTCGCCTCAGGCCGACGACCAGTCAGTAACGGATCATGACTTTCCTCAGGCGTTGCAATATCCATTCCAGTCAACTTCGGCTGACGGCGCTCAATAACCGGTTCAGCTTTATATTCCTGATGAGGTTTTACCTGCTTATGGGTGTAAGGCTTTTGTTGATTGTCAAACGCTTCATCATCACTGTCATCGACGAAACCCTCCTGACGATCATGTTTATGACGTTT
Source organism: Photorhabdus stackebrandtii (assembly GCF_011189495.1). Lineage (NCBI taxonomy): Bacteria > Pseudomonadati > Pseudomonadota > Gammaproteobacteria > Enterobacterales > Morganellaceae > Photorhabdus > Photorhabdus stackebrandtii. The sequence continues at coordinate 21,630 of NZ_PUJV01000018.1, read as the reverse complement.
AACTGGGCGATCACGAAAAAGCGAAGAACGCTCTTTACGGCTGGTCCACAACCCATGTAACAGCAAAGCTATTATTGCTATCGCACCAACAATGATTAATATCAGACGCAAATCCTGCATCATTGCTATCTCTGTTGTTTAATTTAATTAATATGCCACCACGGCGGAACATTTTCTGTATTAACTGTATTTGTCAAATAACACAAGTGCAAGCTTATACACACTTTTCTTATCATAAATATGCCTGATAAGCATTTTTTGCTTTTTTTTTATACAGAACAATACTAGTCAGTCGAAAATCCTGCCTATATGATAGCGTTTCAATCATACAAGAGAGAATAGGAAGTATGCTTAATTTGACAAAATCACCAAAAAATTTGAGCGGCTTTCAGTATTTGGTGCAAGGTTGCAGATTAATTACTCGCCCAGGTATTAAAAGATTTGTTCTATTGCCTTTATTGGCAAATATTTTGTTACTTGGTGGTTCATTTTGGTGGCTCTACCAGCAACTGGAAAACTGGATCTCCTGGATACTGAACAAAGTACCGGATTGGATGCAATGGCTCAGTTACATTCTATGGCCACCGGCAGTGATTGCTATTTTGCTGATTTTTACTTATTTATTCAGCACGATAGCGAACTTTATAGCCGCACCGTTTAATGGATTACTGGCGGAAAAACTGGAAGCTGATTTAACAGGAACCTCTGCGTCGGATACCGGAGTTATGGAACTGGTAAAAGATGTTCCACGCATCCTGAAACGGGAATTAGTCAAACTGCTCTACTATATTCCTCGCGCCCTGGTTTTGTTGCTTCTCTATTTTATTCCTGTTATCGGGCAAACTATCGCACCAGTGCTTTGGTTTATTTTCAGTGCCTGGATGTTGTCGATTCAGTATTGTGATTATCCATTTGATAACCACAAAGTCAGTTTTCCAACAATGCGTAACGCCCTTCGTCAAAACAAAATGAATAATCTGCAATTTGGTGCAACAGTGAGTATTTTGACAATGATACCTATTGTCAATTTGGTGATTATGCCTATCGCAGTATGCGCTGCTACTGCAATGTGGGTAGATTGCTATCGAGATCAACACGGATTTCGTATTATAAAATAAATTTAGTCAAATGTTATTCTTTAAGACGATAAGAATATATTCAAACTATATTTCCATAACCTAATTGTTGGCGTATCGTTGACCGGATATCACTAAAGGGAGTTGAAAGACGAGTATGAGTAAAATTTACGAAGATAATTCTTTAACGATTGGCCGTACCCCGTTAGTTCGCCTAAAACACTTTGGCAATGGACGTATTCTGGCGAAAGTAGAGTCCCGTAACCCAAGCTTTAGTGTAAAATGCCGTATTGGTTCTAACATGATTTGGGATGCTGAAAAACGCGGTATCCTACAGCCAGGAAAAGAATTGGTAGAGCCAACCAGTGGTAATACCGGGATTGCGCTTGCCTATGTTGCAGCATCCCGTGGCTATAAATTAACGCTGACTATGCCAGAAACGATGAGTATTGAGCGTCGCAAGCTACTGAAGGCACTGGGAGCAAAGCTAGTGCTAACTGAAGGCGCTAAAGGTATGAAAGGCGCCATTGAGAAAGCCAATGAGATTCAGGCCAGTGACCCCGATCGCTATATTATCCTGCAACAATTCAGCAACCCGGCAAACCCGGAAATCCACGAAAAAACCACTGGCCCGGAAATCTGGGAAGATACCGATGGTGAAGTAGACGCATTTGTTACTGGCGTAGGTACGGGCGGCACACTAACAGGCGTTGCCCGTTACCTGAAAAACACCAAAGGTAAAAACATCACTGCGGTTGCAGTAGAACCCGAAGACTCACCAGTAATCAGTCAGACTCTGGCCGGTGAAGAAGTGAAACCCGGCCCACATAAGATTCAAGGCATTGGTGCTGGTTTTATTCCAGATAACCTTGATCTGAAACTGGTCGATCGCGTATTCAAAATCAGTAATGACGAGGCAATTAAAACCGCTCGTGAAATCATGATGAAAGAGGGCATTTTGGCGGGTATTTCCTCCGGCGCTACCGTTGCAGCCGCGGTGAGACTTTCTCAGGAACCGGAGTATAAAGATAAAAATATCGTCGTCATTCTGGCTTCATCAGGAGAACGCTATCTGAGCAGTGCATTGTTTACTGACTTGTCTGATGAATAAAAGTATTTAAGTAAGTTACTTAGTTTTATTGATAAAAAAGCACCTAAATGGTGCTTTTTCTGTGTAGTAGATCAAACTTTTACACTTTACCAGATGATTTCTTACAATGGGTTTAGTATTTAACCAATAATAATTATTTCGATGCTCGAAATTAATTAACAGAAGTAGTAGTTTCAGTTAAGTAGTCCCGTGATCTACCTTTACTTCAAACTATCAATCAGAAGCATCGAAAAGAATAATTTTTTTGATAATCGATAAAATCTTTTATTACATTATCAATCTTATAGCCTATCCTAGTAGGCGCAATTGATGCAGGCCGTTCTTGTGAATGACGTTCTTGTAAAAGATAGTGAACACGGACAGCACGCATAGCCCGGAGCGTACGCGTAGTAACGTATAGTACGTAAGGAGTGATTCGTTTCTCTCCCCTTCGGACAAAACTAAAGGGCACTCAAAAGCAATTTATCGCTTTTGTCAAAACATTGCCGGGCTCGCACTTTAGGCATAAAATCGCTCTACTGAGATAGGTAGTTAATGAATACTCAAGTTAAGATTTGTTTATTACAATTTTTTAACTTACATAGCAAAAATCTAAGTTATTGAGGAAACGTCATGTTCCAGCAAGAAGTCACTATTACTGCGCCAAATGGCCTACACACCCGTCCCGCTGCACAGTTTGTTAAAGAAGCAAAAAGTTTCTCTTCCGACATTACACTAACCTCGGGCGGCAAAACGGCCAGTGCGAAAAGCTTGTTTAAGCTACAAACTTTAGGACTAACTCAAGGCACGGTTGTGACCATCTCTGCTGAAGGCGAAGATGAGCAAAAAGCGATTGAGCATCTGGTTAAATTAATGGCAGAACTGGAATAACCTTCCGTTGACCACAACGCCAGTCAAGATTCAGAGATTGTGAATAAACTGATATTCACTTAGCCGTTCCTCATCCCTGGATAAAGTCTTATCTGGGGATGTCAGTTTAAATGCATTTCCTAAAACAGCAAACCATCTGCGGGCTGGCTCTTTAAAGAATAATTATTAGTAGTTAGGTAACATCATGATTTCAGGCATATTAGTATCACCAGGCATCGCTTTCGGTAAGGCATTATTACTGAAAGAAGACCCAATTATTATCAATCAAAAAAAAATCGGTCAAGAACAAGTCGAACAGGAAATTTCCCATTTCAAGCAAGGTCGTGAAAAAGCCTCATCTCAGTTAGAAATAATCAAAAACATAGCGGCAAAAAACCTCGGAGAAGAAAAAGCTGAAATCTTCGAAGGGCATATCATGCTGTTGGAAGATGAAGAACTTGAGCAAGAAATTATTTCGTTAATTAAAAACGATTTCAAAGCCGCGGATGCCGCAGTTTATTCCGTGATTGAGACTCAGGCCCAAGCCCTTGAAGAATTAGATGATGAATACCTAAAAGAGCGTGCTACAGACGTGCGTGATATCGGTAAACGCTTGCTGAAAAACATTCTGGGTATGTCCATTGTCGATCTGGGCTCAATTTCAGAAGAAGTTATTCTGATCGCCAACGATTTGACCCCATCTGAAACTGCGCAACTCAATCTGGAAAAAGTTCTTGGTTTCATTACTGATTTAGGTGGCCGTACTTCCCATACCTCAATCATGGCCCGTTCTCTTGAACTTCCGGCGATCGTCGGTACCACCAATTCGACAACAGCAATCCAAAATGGTGATTACCTAATCCTAGACGCGGTAAATAACTATATTTATATCAATCCATCTGATACAGAAATTGAACAGCTAAAAAAAACCAAAAACGAATATCTGGCAGAAAAAGCTGAACTTGCGAAACTGAAAGATCTGCCTGCAATGACTCTTGATGGTCATCAGGTTGAAGTCTGTGCCAATATCGGTACCGTCCGTGATGTCACTGGTGCTGAACGTAATGGTGCCGAAGGTGTCGGTTTATACCGTACAGAATTTCTATTTATGGATCGTGATACGCTGCCAACAGAGGAAGAACAATTCCAGGCGTATAAATCCGTCGCCGAAGCAATGGGTAGCCAAGCGGTTATTATACGTACGATGGATATCGGCGGTGATAAAAATCTGCCCTATATGAATCTACCGAAGGAAGAGAATCCATTCCTTGGTTGGCGTGCAATTCGTATTTGCCTTGATCGAAAAGAGATCTTACATTCTCAGTTACGTGCTATTTTACGTGCATCTGCTTTCGGTAAATTACGTATTATGTTTCCAATGATTATTTCTGTAGAAGAAGTACTACAGCTGAAAGCAGAACTTGAATTGCTGAAAGGCCAACTTCGTGAAGAAGGTAAAAAATTCGATGAAGCAATTGAAGTCGGTGTGATGGTAGAAACACCCGCTTCAGCAGTCATTGCTCATCACCTGGCAAAAGAAGTTGATTTTTTCAGTATTGGGACAAACGATCTAACTCAGTATACTCTTGCTGTAGACCGCGGTAACGAATTGATTTCTCATCTTTATAACCCGATGCTACCAGCAGTATTGAGCCTGATTAAGCAAACCATTGACGCTTCACACGCTGAAGGTAAATGGACGGGGATGTGTGGCGAGCTTGCAGGTGATGAACGTGCTACACTGTTGTTATTAGGTATGGGGCTGGATGAGTTTAGTATGAGTGCAATTTCTATTCCCCGCATCAAGAAAATCATTCGTAATACGCGTTACGAAGATGCAAAAGCGCTGGCTGAGCAAGCCCTTTCTCAGTCTACCGCTCAGGGGTTGATGGAGTTGGTTGATACATTTATCAAAGAAAAAACACTTTGCTAACAATAATTGATTAAAACGCGGTCCAGTATAAACAATTAGGAGAAGATTCATGGGTCTGTTTGATAAACTGAAATCTCTAGTTTCAGATGATAAAAAAAACAGCGGCACTATTGAAATTATCGCACCTTTATCTGGTGAGATTGTCAATATTGAAGATGTTCCAGATGTTGTTTTCGCCGAAAAAATTGTTGGCGATGGTATCGCTATAAAACCTACCGGCAGTAAGATAGTTGCACCAGTTGATGGGACGATCGGTAAAATATTTGAAACCAACCATGCGTTTTCTATCGAATCGGACAGCGGTATTGAGCTATTTGTCCACTTTGGTATTGATACCGTTGAGCTTAAAGGAGAAGGCTTTAAGCGCATTGCTGAAGAAGGTCAACGTGTCCAGAAAGGTGATTTAGTTTTGGAGTTTGATCTTCAATTCCTTGAAGAAAGAGCGAAATCAATACTGACACCGGTTGTTATTTCCAACATGGATGAAATTAAAGAATTGTCCAAACTGAGTGGCTCTGTCACTGTTGGTGAAACACCCATTATGCGTATTAAAAAGTAGCAACATTTTAACTACCACAATACCCTTTTGTATTAAAAAAACGGCCGACAACAACGGCTGTTTTTTTATTCCATTATTCGATTTATATCACTCTTTGCATTCAAAAATCGGATAGTGTGAGTAGAGCCTATCGCTACTTTGCTCTACTCATGACGGCTTTTGATATCTGCCAACACAACAGTTCCAACGCTCTCTGCGGTTTCCTCTTTTCAGCCATTGTTGTAACTTTATATACCCAATAGATTTCAAGTTGCAGCGCGGCGGCAAATGAACGCCTCCCCAGGAGCATAGATAACTCTGTGACTGGGGTAAGTGAAAGCAGCCAACAAAGCAGCAACTTGAAAGATGAAGGGTATAACAATATTGGCTAACATCTTATAACCAGATTAATTAAATACTCCAGTAGAAAGATATCTGTCACCACGGTCGCAAATAACTGCAACAATCACAGAACCTGGATTTTGTGCCGCAACGCTTAATGCACCGGCAACAGCGCCGCCGGAACTAACCCCACAAAAAATCCCTTCTTTTTGAGCTAACAAACGCATAGTTTCTTCAGCTTCTTCCTGCTTGATATCTAACACCTGATCCACCAGCTCCTTTCGAAAAATACCGGGCAGATAAGCCGGCGACCAACGGCGAATACCTGGAATATGGCTGTTCTCAGCTGGCTGTAAACCAATAACCTGAACACTGTTATTCTGGCTTTTTAAATAACGGCTAACACCCGTAATTGTCCCCGTGGTTCCCATACTGGAAACAAAATGCGTAATGCGTCCTTGTGTTTGCTGCCAAATTTCCGGGCCGGTAGTAGTAAAGTGAGCTAAAGGGTTATCCTGATTATTGAATTGATCAAGAACTTTACCTTCACCATTACGCTCCATTTGTTGAGCTAAATCACGTGCGCCTTCCATACCCACGTTTCTACTCACCAAAATAAGCTCCGCACCATAAGCGCGCATTGAAGCCTGGCGCTCAAGACTCATATTATCAGGCATCAGTAATTTAAGGTGATAACCTTTTACCGCAGCAATCATTGCTAACGCAATACCTGTATTTCCGCTGGTGGCTTCAATCAATACGTCACCCGGAAAAATTTCACCCCGCAATTCAGCCTGCTGAATCATTGACAGCGCTGTTCTGTCTTTTATTGAACCAGCCGGATTATTACCTTCAAGTTTTACCCATATTTCCACACCCAGCTTATTGGTCATTCGTTGTAGTTTTACCAGCGGAGTGTTACCTATAAAATGTTCCAAGCTTGTCACAGCTATTACCTATTTTTATTTAATAAAAGAACGAAATAACCATATTCAGGAATATATCGCAAGACCTTAACTAAACAACCACTGATGTGGCACACTAATTTTGGTCACCATTACAGAGGTGATATTCTTACCTCAATAAAAAATAGGTGACATTATGCAAAGACGTTTTAGTTCAGAATTCAAACTGGAATCCGCACTACTGGTGCTTGAACACAACTATTCTATCGCCGAGGCAGCCAGAGTCATGAATGTCAGTAAATCTGCCATGGGTAAGTGGGTTAATCAGTTAAGGGATGAGCGACCGGGACTCTCACCAAGGGTGTTCTGTTTCATCGTGATCAGGGCAGTCATTACACCAGTAAAGCGTTCAGGAAATTATTGAGTCATTACCCGATCAAGCAAAGCCTGAGCCGTCGGGGTAACTGTTGGGATAATACGCCAATGGAGCGTTTCTTCAGGAGCCTGAAGAGTGAATGGCTCCCATTGACAGGGTATCGAAATGCGGAGGAAGCCACGCGCTCCATCATCAGTTATATAACGGGCTATTACAGCCAACTTCGTCCCCATTGGTATAACAATGGGTTGACACCGAATGAATCAGAAAATTTATTTTGGAAAAACTCTCAGGCGGTGACCCATTTTCGTTGACCACAACAGTCTTGCTAAGGTAGGAAAAATAATATTTATTTTCGACTATTTTGACTGGATGTAAAGATTCCGGCCCAACGGCCGGAATTGTTTTTATTGAGTGATCATCAAGCAGGCAGAAATCTAAAGATGCGCTTATTTAGCATTTAACACTTCGTTTAATTTAGCTTCATCAAGCTGACGACAACGTTTTGCTACTACAATCGTTGCAACCCCATTGCCAATCAGGTTGGTTAACGCTCTTGCTTCTGACATGAAACGATCTATTCCCAGGATTAATGCCAGACCCGCCAGTGGTAAATGCCCAACAGCAGAAATTGTTGCCGCTAATACAATAAACCCGCTGCCTGTCACACCAGCAGCACCTTTAGAAGATAAAAGCAACACAACCAATAGCGTTATTTGATGCATAATATCCATATGTGTATTGGTTGCCTGCGCAATAAATACCGCAGCCATTGTCAGATAAATAGAAGTACCATCCAGATTAAATGAGTATCCTGTCGGTATCACCAAACCAACAACGGATTTCTGACATCCCGCTTTCTCCATTTTATCTAACATACGCGGTAATGCAGATTCAGAAGATGATGTTCCCAATACGATTAGCAATTCTTCTTTAATGTAATTAATAAACCGGAATATACTAAATCCGGTCACTTTCGCGATTGTTCCTAAAACAAATACGACAAATAGAATACAAGTGATATAAAAACAAACTATTAGCTGCCCTAATTGTATCAATGAACCAATACCATATTTCCCGATGGTAAATGCCATGGCACCAAAAGCCCCCAAAGGCGCTAATCGCATTATCATGTTGATAATACCAAATATAACTTGGGAAAAACCATCAATAATATTAAAGATTGGTTTCCCTTTTTCTCCCAAATGATGAAGCGCAAAGCCAAATAACACAGCAAATAATAGAACCTGCAAAATATTACCACTGGCGAATGCCCCGATAACACTGGCCGGAATAACGTCAAGTAAAAATGCGATTATCCCTTGTTCAGCCGCTTTTTCCGCATATATAGAGACAGCTTTAACATCTAACGTAGCGGGATCAATATTCATCCCTGCACCAGGCTGAACAACATTGACAACAATTAACCCAATAATTAAAGCAATTGTGCTGACTATTTCAAAATAGACTAATGCAATAGCGCCTGTTTTACCCACAGCTTTCATACTTTCCATACCGGCGATACCAGTCACAACAGTACAGAAAATAACTGGCGCAATAACCATCTTGATTAATTTAACAAATCCATCCCCCAATGGCTTCATTTCCGCACCAAGCTCAGGATAGAAGTGCCCCAGTAGTATACCGATAGTTATTGCAACCAAAACTTGAAAATAAAGGCTCTTTAGTAAATTTTTTTTCACTTATTAATTCCCTAATCCATAGTATAAAATCAGATTCTATTTATTCTTATTAGAACATTGTGATTGTTGTTAAATGTACCCTATATCTTTATTTACATAAAATATAAAGTAAATTTTCATTATTTTTTCACAAAAATTTAAAATTAACACACAATTTTTTAAGATATAGATCACATAAACACACAATAAATAACCACATTAAGATGATTGAACCAACAATTATCTCACAAGTTATTTAAAACCTCCTATTTAAAAATATCAGTAACTTGAAGAGTCTTTACTTTTTAATTTATTAAGTATTAGCATGAAAATTAACAAGTTTTTGACACACAGAACGTTTTAGGGACAATTTAATTACAAGGAACTATTAACTATAATTGCATAGCCTGGTTGCTTTGTTACAATTTAAGCAACAATATCCCACAACATACACAGCATGATCTCAATACCCGAAGGAAAACTATTCTCATCATGAAATTAAACAGTCAGTTAAATCATCATATACAGACACCGGAAAATCCTGTCTCTTCCACTCCTGTGGTATTGATCCACGGGTTATTTGGCGATCTGAATAATCTTGGGGTCCTGGCCCGTGATTTACAGCAATATTATCCAGTTATTCAGGTTGATGTACGTAATCATGGTTTATCTCCACGGGCAGATAACATGGATTACCACGATATGGCGCAAGATGTCATTTCTCTGCTGGATCATCTGCAAATTCAGTCCGCCATTATTATTGGTCATTCAATGGGTGGCAAGATCGCAATGACAATGACCGCCCTGGCGCCAGAACGGATAGAAAAAATTGTTCTTATTGATATCGCGCCAATCGCCTATCAGGTTCGCCGTCATGACCAAATTTTTACCGCATTGAATAAAGTGACGAAAGCCAACGTTTATACCCGTCAGGAAGCCACCGAAATTATGCGGGAAGATATTCAGGAAGAAGGCGTGATTCAGTTTTTATTGAAATCATTCCGTCAGGGAGAATGGAAATTCAATTTGCCGACATTAATCAATCAATATGAAAAGATTATTGGCTGGCAGGAAATACCCGCATGGCCTCATCCCGCTCTGTTTATTCGCGGCGGCCTTTCTCCTTATATTCAGGAAGAGTACCAGGATGATATCACCAGACAATTTCCACAAGCTAAAGCCTGGGTTGTCGCCGATTGCGGTCACTGGGTCCACGCAGAAAAACCCGATGCAGTTTTAAGAGCCATTCACCGTTTTCTCAATATTGATGCGGCATAATGCAGGCAAGTTAACTCGCGATAAAAATTGGCTCACTTTTCTGTGAGCCAATCTTATTTTATATTATAACGCGTTAGGTGACTTGTTGTTTGCTATCCATTCCCCCTAATCCTAAAAGTTCGCTTCGCTCTCAATGAGAATTTAGGCGGAAGAATTTCGCAATTTTGTTAAGCAAATTTCCCTTTTCCAATCATTGTATCTGTCCACGCCGTCGTAATAGCCATTTTTGCCTTACTGTCCAGACTTTCGATAAAACCATTATCGCCTGCACTGGGAGCAAAATTACTCATTGCCTGAATCAATGAGTCAACCGCATTATCTGACAGTGCAGTAAATTCGCGCTCTGTTGATGCTTCCTTGCCATTCATTTGAGCCACTAATTTGGCACGATGACCATTAAAGTAATCTGTAAAGGTGACTGAACCTACCGATTCAAATATATCCTGAGCGGTTTTGTTCCGGGTATGGCGGTTCACTGACAGCACCAGATCATATCCGCTGCGCTGAAACCATAAGTTTCGCCAGTCATTACTATTAAAGAGGATCATATCTTCTGCGCTGATATCGTTAACCCGATTATCAATCACCTCTGTGCTGACCACAAAGCTGTCTGCACCCGCACCACCTTCGAAGTTGTTCTGATACCCCCCCAGTACCAGCAGATCCTGTCCTTCACCGCCGTCAAATTGGCTGAACTTCGAAATAGCCGCCGCTATCAGGTGATCATCGCCTTCTCCACCGTTAATCACCGCATGGTAACCCATCAGTTTAACCGTATCATTGCCGGAATAACCATCGATCCGGTTGTCATTACCAAATACCCTGGCACAGTCATTGCCTTCACCCAGTCCAACCCGGTTGTTATTGCCGATGGTCACAACGTAGTCCTGATCTTCCCCGCTATCCACTTGATTATAGTTACCCGAAGCGACGACGTAATCCTGTCCGTTACCGGCATCAATAAAGCCACCTTCACCAAAAACAAACGTTCGGTCATCACCCTCACCCATGAAGACATGGTTAATACGTCCGGCCACCACCGCAGTATCATCACCATGACCGCCAAACATCCAGTTTTCCTGCCCCATCAGGACGCCCAAATCATCTCCTTCACCGCCAGCAAAGATATTGGAGGTTCCCAGCGAGTAATAATCATCATCACCGCGCCCGCCCCAAAAGTTGTTGTTATCGCCCAGATAAGCACCGAGATCTTTACCGTCGCCCCCCCAGTTAAGGTTATAGTTCCCCAGTGACACATGGATATCACCGTCACCGTGCAAATGGCCGCTATTACGCAGGAAATCAAACGCTTTTTCCTCCATATTAAGCAAATCCGCCGTCAGATTTTTTTTCAAATCAGTGACTAACGATTTCATTTCTGTTTGCTTATCTTCGCTGAACATCGTTACAAACACGTTAGGTAAATTCAGTGAATTAAAGCCAAGTGCCCGCTCTGGTTTACGATTGGCCTGAGCACTCTCTCCATCAACGCTGACCAAAGATCTTTGTTCCCAGTTTTTACCAGGAATTTTTTCTTTCAGGCCATGACTTTCAGCAAATGACCTAACCCCTTCTTCTCCCATATCAATGCTCGCTTTCAAACCATCAAGCAATTTCTCGGGGTTAGTGAAGGTCTTCAGTTGAAAGCCGCTAAATTCCCCAATAATGTCCAACACCTCTCGCAGAATCGCTTCACCATCAACAGGTTCGTTCGTACGGGAGACAATCCGACCCTCTGCGGTGTAGTTCACCCCAAAGATATCTGCAAAGGTGGTATCCGCACTGACTCCCGCCAAGCGGCCAAATAACTTGTTTTTTAGCTGGCGCGGCAAATCCTGCGGATTGTAGGTAAAAGTTGTTTTCACCATACCCGTAGCTGAATATTGCTGAGTCATCAGACCAAATAGCGAGCCCAGGTTGGTATCTAGAATCGACTGGATATGGTCACCGAACATAAAGTTCCAGTTACCGGTTGTCACTTGGATATCCGCACCCTGACCACCTGCGGCAAAGTTAAAAGCCAGCTTCTGATTGGCCTGACGGAATTTATCCGCATGGCTCATCCTGCCCACATCAATCACATTACCGTTCAGCCATTGGTGGTATTTCTTATTCAACGTCGCTTCAACATCATGCTTTAAACCACGACTGCTGCGTTCATGCTGAGAATCCAAGTCAACCAACGTCTTGTAGTTCACATCGCTGGTTTGATCCAGACCCGCGATATCCTGCACAAACTTCTCCGCACCCGCGATTGTCCACTGCTGATCTTGTGCCGTCAGCCAACCCTGCCCCTTACCGGAACGGACAACATTTTGCAATATGCCGGCAATACGTGCAGCACCATCAAACGGATTAATCAGTGGCGGCGTTGGGACTGATTTATCCATCATCACGATCAGATCATTACTGCGACCCTGGTTGAAGCTCACATTACGGTTACCGATAAACATCTGCGCACCTTCAAGTGCCTGATAGCCGCCGATATCGAAGCTCTGTTTGCTGTCACCATCACCAATGTGAATCATCACATTATTGTCACCAAAGGTCAGTGATTTAAAACCACCGCTCCCTATTTTGATGCCCACATTCGACGTTCCCCAATTGAACAAGTTAAACTCCCCCTCACCGACATTGACCTGAATATTGCCGGAATAACTGAGCGGGTGATTCAGTTTATCGTTTGCGTTAATCTCAAGCGTTTTTTTACGCTTCTTTGGTGCAGTGAAAGCACGGTAATTATCCGCAATTGCTCCCCTGGTAACCGCATCAGCGCTCGTGTACCCCACTTTGGCGAGGTTAATATCATTTTCAGTAATACCACGAATCACCCTTTCTGTACTGGTCTTCAGTTCACCCTGTTCGTTCCATCTGAAGACAATTTTGTTATCAGGCAGGTTATTGACCCATTGATTCTTTTCATCACGGGTAAATTTACGACCTGTTGCATCGACCGCGACTTCGCTACGACGAGCGGAAACATTACTGCGAATACCTTGCTGATCCAACGCAGTGATAAAGCGGTGGGCAAAACCATCCCGACTGTCATCGCTTATCAGAGAACAACCCACAATGCTGATGTGGCTAGGCCTACCCGCCCGTTTAAGATCCAGACTGAACTGTTTTAGTCTTACTGCCAGTTCATCAGCACTGTAGCCACCCAGACGGGTGTTATTCTGTTCTGATTCGCCACGGCCATGACCGACAATCTGCCAGCGTAACTTACCTGATAATTTGGCCGGATCACCATAAACAACACGGTACTTGCCATCAAAATCAAGTTGAGCCACCACACTGGAATCCGGGTGTTTACCTGCCAGATTAGCCGCTGCTTTGGCGACGATCGGATCATCTTCCATCTGGAGAATGATCTGGCTACTAAAACGGGTTTCACGATCATCGGCTTGTGGTGTGACAGTAACGCGTCCCCAAACCCCGGAATTTTTGTTTTTAATCGGATCACTTGATGACAATTTCTCCAGCACAGGGGACATCGTATTACCATCAACCGGCATTTTCAGTATCAGCTTGTTTATTGCCGGATAAGTTAGCACTTTATTGATATTCGACTGCACAAAGCTGGCAGCCTGCTTAAAGTTGTTACTGCCAACTTCAACCAGAACTGTCTTACTTTGCTTACCTTGCCTCACTGTCACTTCCAGGGTGATATCACCTTCACGGTAATCAACCACACGCCCGATAACGCCTGAACCTAGGGTAAACGTCTTTCCTTGCTCTTTTAGCGCCCGCAATACATAGTCTTGTTCACCATCACGCGACGTTTTCCAAACACCGTCATATTTCGCAATGGTTCCCTCGGTAAACTTATTGAACTGAACATAGAAGCTTTGACCAGACTTTTCACTCGCCTGAAATTTATAATTGGTTATAAACCCCTTATGAAAAGAGTCCATAAAACGGCAGAAATCACCATAGTTAGCAAACGACTTGGCTCCATAGTTAGGATCATAAAATGACCAAACCGTTTGATTATCTTTTTTATGTACTACCACTGACATTGCATGATCTTCAGACATAAATGTCATGTAAGTCGATTTTTTTACATCACGCAGCTTATCCATGACAGATTCATAGCCTTCAGCGGAGTAATTCAACGCATTATTAATGTTCGACCCAGCCAACCCATTCGCTTTCAGTTTTCCACCATAGGCTGCATTGGCTTTTGTATAGGCTTCTGGGGTAGAGCTGTCCATAAATTGGCTGTATTGCATCGACAGTAAATCTTCAATCGCCGGACCAATATTTTGGCGGCGATATTGGGTCAGCAGAGAGGATTCAATGGCGTTGATATCTGTTTTCTTATTGACTGATTTGTCGTTGTAAGCTTTAACGGCATCCTTCAACCACATCATATAAGCTTTACCGCCCCCGGCACCATGCACCCGTTCTTCCATTAAGTAGCGGGCAGATAAAGCAAAACATAATCCTTTCATGAGTCTCTTGGACTCAACCGTATCTCCTTTAGTCAGGAGCACACTGCCAATTTCAGGAATGATTTTGCTGATTTTTTCCAACAAATTACTATCCTGGCTAAAATAGAATGAATAAGCCTCCAGCTCTTTTCCATGCGCGGTAAAGTCAAAGATTTTATTATCAATTTTTTGCAGTATATCCCTTTTTATTAATTCATGACTTTGGGGATCAGCGGTTTGTTCACCCAACATGCTGCCATCAGATTTTGTCAGCAAATTTTTATCCACCGGGAATCGATCCTTGACCAAATAACGGAGGCCATCATTGACCTGCAATTGACTAATAAGATCTTTTGCATCTTGCAACACAGCTGGATCTTCTGCTATCAGTTTTGTGCTGAATCGCCCATCAGCATGTACGATAAATTCAGGATTAACATGGCTGGTGATTTCAGACATATCTGTTGGTCTATAAGCCTTTCCAGACAAACCACTGCCAAGTGCGCCCGTACGCTGCGGTCTGGCGTCGTCACTTTGCTTCGCGCTTTTCACATCCGTTTGTACCTGAACCACTTTACCCTCAGCCGTGGCAATATCGCGGTTGCCCCGACTTTCCGCCTGCTGCCAGGCGACGTTGGCGTCACCTTTAGCTTTTTCTGCCCGCTGTTGCTGTAAAAAGGCCTCTTCCTTTCTCAATTCGGCTTTTTTCTGCGCGTCGGTAATATTTTGTTTCGCGCTAGCACGGTACTGCTCACTTTTCACTACGCCAGCCTCCGATTGCACAATCGCTTTTCTTACTTTTTGCTGATTACCGGTAACATGTTGCTGCGCACTGATTAACTTTTCCTGTGCAATGGATTTAGTGTGATCCCATTTACGCTGAACACTATCCAGAAATCCGGCAGCAAATTGATTTCGCCACCGTTCACCTGATTTACCGTGGTAATTTGCACAGCCATTAAGTTTATCCAGACCTTGAGTCATGGAGATCAATTCATCGGTTACTGCCTGTGATTCTTCTTTTACTGCATCACGCTGTACTTGACCATTGGCATTTAGCGCTGCCTGATCGATTGATTCCAATTGAGACTGTGTTACTGCAATCGCTGCCAACTGCTTATCTTTCTCTTGTTCCAGATGCTGCCGATCCGCTTCAACGCTCGCTTTATCACCTAACGCCTGTTGTGCTGCTTTGTCCTGTCTGATGTATTCACGAACAATATCGAATTGTCCTTGCCCGTTAGATTTCGCCACAATGTTATCCAGAACATAGCCTTGCCCATCACTCTTGCCTGTACCTTTAAATTCAATTCGGTTATTACCCGCTTTGGCGGTTAAATTCAGATTTTTGTTTTGCCATCCAACCTTATCATCGGCAACTGAGAAGACTAGTTTGCCATTCCACAACACTTCCATACCATCATCGGTATAAGAATCTGCACGTCTTGCAAAATCAAAGCGCAATGAAATATTTTCACCTTCAAATAAATTTTGCAGATCCTGATAAATAGAGGTGTTTTCATCCACATCAAGTTCACTCACCCATAAGCCATGACCAGTGTTATCAAGACCGTAAGTCACCGCCGAATGATTGGCTTCAATACTATGAGTTGCCTGCCAGCCATAACCATTCTGCTCAAAATCACCATTAATGATCAGGTTGGTTTGCTGGTCTGAATCAAAATTATCGTTAATATCGAAGACACTCTGAAGATGATCGAGCTTAGGCGTTTCTACCTCTGTCACAAGACCACTAAGACGACTGCTTAAATCTGAACTTATTGGCGCAATTTCACCTATCTTAAAGCCGTCAATCGCAGAAATTTCGGTTAAATTAATCGCACCTCTAGCGGTATGTGTTCCAGACGTGTTCGCCTCATCTCCCTGAACCAGATAATTAATCGCCTGGCTGCCACCCACACCTAATACCGTCTGTTTGATTTGCTCAAAGAAGGAAGAGAGTTTGTTGCTTTGGGTATTGCTTTCTGCAACAGCAAGGTTGTAGGAATCACCATGACCAATCTTAATGACCACGTTATTACGCGCATAAACAGCATTGATACCCAGACCATCACCAACGTGAATATTAGCGTTATGTTCACCTTTCGTCACCGCAACATTCAGGCCATTTCCAACGTTGGTATTAACATTGTGCTCACCCCACGCCACGTTAACTGAAACACCATCACCCACTTTGGTATTCACGTTAAAATCGCCATACGTCGCAATCACGCTTAAACCATTCCCCACCGTGGTCGTGATATTGGCTTTGCCTTTTGCCGCAGTCACCTGCATACCATCACCCACTTTGGTAACGATATTGCCTTCACTCCATAAAGCATTAAAACTGTCACCGTGACCGACCTGAGTCACAATATTCGCCTTACCTTTGGCAAGCACCACATTACGCCCATCACCGACTCTGGTAATCACATTGTCTTTACCCCAGGCTCCCATGTAGTCATCACTATTACCGATGTGAGTGATAATATTGGCATCACCCTGAACTACCGTCACTTCTTGTCCATCACCCACTTTGGTTATGATGTTCGCTTTACCTTTAGTGAAGTTATAACGATCGCCATTGCCCACATGAGTCAGGATATTAGCTTCCCCCCAAACTGCATTAATACTGGCGCCGTTCCCCACTTTAGTCATGATATTGGCTTGACCTTTGGCGAAACCCACTGTCAGTCCATCACCAATATGCGTCATGACATTACCCACATCGGACACCAGCAGGCCAATCGTTGCGCCCTTTCCCACTTTCGTCAGAATATTGCCTTCACCAAGCAGTACAGCCGCGGTTGTCGAGTCACCAACATGAGTGATGACGTTAGCTTTCGCCCCAGCGAGCACCCCCATAAAATCATCACCCACTTTGGTAACAATATTCGCTTCACCTTGTGCCAAAACACCGGTTAAACCTTTACCTGCATGAGTCATGATATTGGCCTGACCAAACATGGCCGCCAGTGTTATACCATCGCCGATTTTGGTCATGACATTCAGTTCACCGGCAAACAAACCAATACTGGCGCCACCTCCCACATGTGAATAGATATTGGCTTTACCGATCATCAAAGCGGTTGTCAGATCATCACCGGCTTTTGTCAGCACATTAGCGCCACCGATCATGGCGGCAAAAGTATCGCCATCACCCACATGGGTAAAAATATTGGCCTGACCAATCATTGCTGACAGAGTCATGCCATTACCCACTTTGGTGGCGATATTGCCTTTTGCCAGCATCAGGGCAACGCTGGTACCGTCGCCAATATGGGTAAACACATTGCCAACCGCTGCCATCAGCGCCAGCGCATTGCCCTCCCCCACTTTGGTGAAAATATTACCCAGACCGCCCATCAACGCCCATGCGTCACCATTGCCAATATGAGTAAAAATGTTACCTGCACCGAGCATAGCCGCAATTGCCGTTCCATCCCCAACTTTAGTGAAGATGTTGCCGGCAGCTCCCATGACACCCAATGTCTGACCATCACCGACATGAGTCAGTACGTTACCTATCCCAAGCATAGTGCCGGTAGTATCGCCGTTCCCTACTTTGGTCAGGATATTAGCGCCACCTAGCATGACACCCGTTGTGTTACCCCCACCGATGTGAGTCAGTACATTGGCACCTCCACCCATGACTGCCAGTGTATCGCCCTGCCCTTTTTTGGTGAGAATATTGGCACCACCCAGCGCAACTGCCGTGGTATTTGACGTTTCCATCCCATCACTGAGATGCGTGATAATGTTGGCGCCGCCGAACATACCCGAAAACAGATCACCGGCACCAAGTTTAGTCAGCACATTAGCGCCGCCAAAAAGTACTGAGAACACATCCCCGCGACCTTTTTGAACCATGACATTAAAACCGCCTGCCCCTGACCAACTCGCTCTGCCATGACCTATTTGGCTATGGGTGTTGTAACCACCCGACATGACAATCCGGCTGTTGCCATTGCCTTTATGGATCGAGATATTGCCAACCGCCAGCAGATGAGCCAAATACCGTCCATCCCCAACCCGCACGAAAACATTTGCCGCACCGCCGGCATTAACATTCATCTCTCCACATTGGCTTTGGTGAACAACGACGTTTGCCAGACCTGCACCACGGAATGTCAGATTGCCCTCTTCCCCCCTTTTCACAATCACATTAGCGGCACCGGCACCTTCAAAATTGACATTGCCACGGGTGACGCTGGATGTAATAACGTTTCCACCGCCGAGGCCGCTAAACTGAATATCACCGGAGCTGTCGCCGTTGTTGACAGATGAATTCACAAGTTCTTGCTGACGGTACTCTTCGATATGCGCCAACCGATCAGAAGCACGACGTATCGTTGTATTCAGGCTATATTGCAGTTGACTTAGCATGTAGCCACCGGGGCCCATCGTGTGATAACCATTTGTGGTTGAAATCTCTTCATCAGCCAAATTGCTGGTATGATCACCCGCTTTATACCACGCGCTGGCAAAGTATTTGAGCTCCTGTGTAACAGGATCGTTTTCCAGCTTAACCAACACCACCTTGGTGTATTGCCCCATATACTTGGCATAGACATAACTATTTGGCTGTCGACGCGATTTCACTGCGGAAACATCCACTTTCTGATTGTTGGAAAAGATCGAACGTCCTCCCATTTTCGCATCAGAGAGGGTGATATCTTCCGCTTTGACCGTCGTCCCGCCGGCATAAATAACCCACTTGTTTTCAGATAAACTTTCCTCAACGGAATGAATAGTGACAGGCTGATGATGTTCAACAATTAAATTGTAAAGACGGTAAGCGCCATTGAGGTTTATATTGGTAAATCCGTTATCTGAAGAAATAGCTGTTGCAGCAAGATCTTTAAGGTAATCGCCCTCCTTATACCAGGAAGTAGCGTAATAATTAAGCTTTCCGGTTTCAGGATCATTTTTGAGTCTAATTTTGCTGACTTTCGTATAAATCTTATCAGCAAACGCGAAGAGATAAGTATCAGGCTCGGCAGTCGATTTAATACCCGTCACTCGCTGGGATTCCTTAATCCAGTTTCCTTCCATCGTTGCTGTCGTTAATAGGATATCTTCGGCCTTAGCATATTCCAGCGCCTCATCACGAAAACCATCATTCGCGCCTAATCTTGATATTTCATTGTAAGCACCGGCACCGGAAAAATTAATATTACCATGCGCAATATCAGAATAAATTCGGTTATAGCCGCCTGCGCCGTTAAAGGTGATATCACCACGAGTCTGCACATAGATATCTTCTTTTTGACGAGTACGTTTAATTCGGTTAGATGCCCCCGCACCATGCAAAGTAATATTACCTTCTTTACCTTGACGTATAATGTGATTATCAACCCCTGCACCATCGAAAACGATATCGCCGTTTTCCACCCGCGAGCTAATACTGTTTGCAGCACCGGCGGCATTAAGTGTGACATCGCCACGGCTGCCGTTGTAGTGGTTATACCAGATACGATCGATTTTGTTACCCGCTCCGGCACCCTCAAAGTACAAATTGCCCTGATTAGTTTCGTGCCACAATTTATTGTAGCCACCAGCACCTTTGAAGAATACGTTCCCTGTCAAACCGTTGCGGTTCATTTCGTTATAAATAGCCGCTCCGGTAAAATCCAGATTACCGTGGTTACCTGTATGATCCATAGCAACGCCACCCGCAATGCCGGAAAACAAAATATTCCCATCGCCATTTTTATCAATCCCTGCGTAACCCTCACCGCCTTTTACTGTCAGATTACCGGTGGTATCCACGACCTTTAAATAGACCGCCCCACCCACTACCGTATCATCACCCGCACCGGCATACACCTTGGCCGCAATCGATCCCAACGTAATATAATCATTCCCTCCGCGGGCATAAATGTAACCACCAAATCCAATGGCATTAATGTCATTATCATTATCGTCAGCAGAATAATCGCCAGTAAAGAAGTACTGCGCCCCCCTGCTTGATGATTTACCCATAAACAATCCCTTAGTTTAATAGAAGTTAAAACCACATTTGACGGATATAATGGTCCGGTTGAATATTCAATTAAGCTTTATTTGAAATGATTTATTAATAAAAAATGCACAATAAAACAATAAACTCATAAAAGTCCCAATCTGATACATCAATAGTCACTTTCAAATGAACTCATCGAATAAAATAAATCAAAGATCCAAAAACAATATTTAACACAAAAAGCCTATCTTCGCCCACATAAAATATAATTTTTACGTGATTATGAACAGTTGTTTATTTTATCTTTATGAAAATATAATAATGTGCATTATGACCAATGATATTAATATTAAACCCATAATAACTGCGAAAATAATTTTATTACTAAACTTTCTCGTCACAACCCTCTGCCAAAGGCAGGATTTCACTTTGCACAAAAAAACAACCAATAGATGGACATTGATAATCTTGTCCATTCAATACGCTTTTATTAATAGGCTTTGATAACTTCAGCGTGTACTTTTTTTAGTTTTAATTAATTTGTTTTTAAGTAAAACATCAATATTAAAAATATGAGATCTCGCCCTGAGTGAAAAGTCTGACGGATTAATAAACCAAAAAGGTTATAATGATTAAATGGGTATTTTAGCGTTAAATCATATTAAAGGTATAAAAAGAGGCATAATTTAAATCAAACCGTAGAAAAGCAAGCCATTTTTTAACCTCCGATTTAAACCAGTACAATCAGGTTTTAACCGTTGTTTTAGTAATCTATCGTTTGTCTATTAATATCAATTCGTCCGTCAGGATATTCAACCCATTCTTTACTCTTAGTTTCCTGCTCAAGCGAGCTCAGGTTAAATATATTCCTCACCGAAATTCAGCGAGGAAAGATATCATCCCTATGACAATGTAAACTTCGGCCGACGGAACTTCTTAATACTAGGCTGTGTCCCTTAATGTAAGTTGATAGTATTATCATCTAATTAGTTTAATACTGGAAAAAGATGATGGTCCGCTACGACATTCCTGATGACGCCTGGATATTGATAGAACCTTGTTTGCCCCCTGTACATTCAAAGCGAGCAGGACGTCCACATGTTGAACACCGCCGTGTGATGAATGGGATGTTCTGGGTGTTA